>DATJPX010000087.1:0-13019 GCA_035506155.1 Anaerolineales bacterium | reverse complement strand
GTTGATGACACGTCCCGGAAACCGGTCCAGGAAAGCCGAAGTAAGGATGCGCATCCAGCCCGCCAGGACGATCCAATCCGGCGCAAACGCGGCGACTCTATCTGCCAGCACAGCATCGTAGGCGCGCCGGTCCTGGTCCTTGGATTTCTCCAGCACGACCGCCGGCGTCCCGGCCCGCTGAGCCCGGGCCAATCCAAAGGCATCCGGTTTGTTGGCGACCACTGCAACCACCTGGGCGGACAGTTCGCCCTCCCGGCAGGCATCCAAGATGGCCTGGAGGTTGCCGCCGTTTCCGGAGATCAGCACAGCCAGGCGGGACTTATTTTCCATGTGTCATTCTCTATCTCGTGGCAGTCCGAATCAATGGTGAAACAGCCGCACCCCAGAAAACACCATCGTCATCCCGTATTCGTCTGCAGCCTGGATGACGGCGTCATCCCGGTTCGATCCGCCGGGCTCGAGGACATACTTCACACCGCTCATTACCGCCCGATCGATCGAGTCGCGGAACGGGAAGAAAGCGTCCGAGCCAAGCGTAACTCCTTTGAGCTTATCCAGCCAGGCCCGCCGCTCGTCAGGCGAGAACTGCTCTGGGATCTTGGCGAAGACATCCCCCCACCCGGCCTTCTCGGCGGCAGTCACGTCAGGCTGGAGGAACTGGTCGATGGCATTATCCCGGTCGGGGCGCTTGACTCCCGGCTTGAAAGCCAGGTCCAGGACGCGTGGATTCTGACGCAGGTACCACAGGTCTGCCTTGAGGCCAGCCAGCCTGACGCAGTGCACGCGGGACTGCTGCCCCGCCCCGACGCCAATCACCTGTCCATCCAAGGTATAACAAACCGAGTTGGACTGGGTGTATTTAAGAGTGACCCAGGAGATCAGCATATCCCGGACAGCACTTTCAGGTAAGTCTTTGTTCACTGTCACGATGTTCTTCAGATCTTCGGCCGTGACCTGCCGATCGTTGCGGCGCTGCTCAAAAGTGATCCCGAAGACTTCCCGGCTTTCCAACGGACCCGGTTCGTAGGATGGATCGATCTGGATGACGACGTATTTTCCCTGCTTCTTTTTGGCCAGGATTTCCAGCGCCTCCGGGTCGTAGGCCGGGGCGATCATCCCATCCGAGACCTCCCTGGCGATCAGCTTCGCCGTCGGGACGTCGACTTCGTCGGAGAGGGCGATCCAATCGCCAAACGAGGACATCCGGTCGACGCCGCGCGCCCGGGCATAGGCCGTCGCCAGGGGGGACAACTCCAGGTCGTCGACGAAGTATGCCTTCTTCAAGGCGTCCGGCAATGGGATCGCAACCGCCGCCCCGGAGGGACTGACATGCTTGAACGATGCAGCCGCCGGCAACCTGGTGGCCTGCTTGAGCTCCCGGACAAGCTGCCAGGAGTTCATGGCATCCAGCAAGTTGATGTAGCCGGGTGCGCCCGAAAGGACCCGGATGGGAAGCTCGCCACTTTTCATATAGACCCGGGCGGGCGTTTGTTGGGGATTGGCTCCGTAACGGAGGAGGATCTCTTTTGTCATTTTCGGTCCTTTATTTCAGAATCACTTTCCGCTGGCCTTCGACAAGTTCGCCGACGATGAATATTTCCTCGGGGATGGCCTTCCGGAGGGCATCGACTTCTTTTTTATCCACGATCGCAACCATCCCGATGCCCATGTTGAAGACCTGGTACATTTCTTCCGGGGCAATCTCACCCTGCACCTGGATCAGCCTGAACAGCGCCGGGACGGTCCAGGCGTTTGTGTGAATGACCACATCGACATTCCCTGGCAGCACGCGCGGGATATTCTCGACGAAACCGCCTCCAGTCAGGTGCGCCAGGGCCTTGATCGGGGAGCCGGGCAGGTCGAGCGCCGCCTTCAGGACCGGGAGGTAGGAACGGTGCGGCACGAGCAGGGCGTCCACAAGCGATCTCCCCAGTTCCGGGTTGATCGCCTCGATGGAGACATTCTCGAAGATCCTGCGGATCAGCGAATAGCCGTTGGTATGCGGTCCGCTGGACGCCAGACCGACCACCACATCCCCGGGATGCAGGTCTGTCCGAGGCAGGATCCGGTCCCGCTCCAAGACCCCGACGATCGTCCCGGCAAGGTCGAATTCACCGGGCATGTAGACCCCGGGCATTTCGGCAGTCTCGCCGCCCAGCAGGGCGCAGCCGGCTTCCCGGCAGGCCTCGGAAATCCCGGTCACGACCTCGGCGCAGATTTCCGGATCCAGGTGGGAGGTGGCGAAGTAATCCAGGAAGAACAGCGGCCGGGCGCCCTGGACCAGGATGTCGTCGATGCAGTGGTTGACGATGTCGTGGCCGATGGAGCGGTATCGCCCCGCCCTGGCGGCCAGCTTGACTTTCGTCCCCACCCCGTCGGTGGAGGCCACCAGGACCGGCGCCTTCAGCGACTGCAAAACCCCGGCATCGTACAACCCCCCGAACGCCCCGATCCCGGCCAACACTTCCGATCCATAGGTGGATTGGACAGCTTCTTTCATCAATTCTACAGCCCGGTTTCCGGCATCGATGTCGACGCCCGAGGCCGCATAATCCGACTTTGCCATTATTTTTCTCCTAGAACGCGCCAGCCGATGTCCGTCCGGAAATGCATCGATTCGAATCGGATGGTCCGGATGCGCTCATATGCTGCGGCCAGCGCGGACGGAATATCCGCGCCCCGACCGGTCACGCACAAGACCCGTCCGCCCGCAGTCAGGACCTTCCCATCGGCCGCCTTCGTACCGGCGTGGAAGACAAAAGCGTTCGGACTCTCTTCTTCCAATCCGGAGATCGGATAGCCGGATTGATAGCTTCCCGGATACCCGCCCGATGCCAGGACCACGCAGGCTGCCGCCCCCTTTTTCCAGCGGACGTCTGCCTCGTTCAAACGGCCTTCGGCACACGCCAGGGCGATCTCGAGCAGGTCCGAGTCCAGCAGGGGCAGCACCACCTGGGCCTCTGGATCACCAAAGCGGCAGTTGAACTCGATCACCCGGGGTCCATCCGCGGTGAGCATGAAACCACCGTAAAGCACGCCGACGAATGGCCGCCCTTCCGCTCGCAATCCGTCCACGGTCGGCTGGAGGGCGATCCGCACCAGCTCGTCCGCCATTTCCGGTGGACAGACCGGCACCGGCGCGTAGGCGCCCATCCCGCCGGTGTTCGATCCAAGGTCGCCGTCCAAGGCCCGCTTGTGATCCTGCGAAGGGATCATTGGCTTGACTGTCTTGCCGTCGCAAAATGCCAGCAGCGTGACCTCCGGTCCGTTCAGGCGCTCTTCGATCACCACTTCATTCCCGGCCTCGCCAAACGCCCGGCCAGTTAAGATGGATTCGAGGGCAGATTTCGCTTCCTGAGGGCTTTCCGGGAGGATGACGCCTTTCCCGGCCGCCAGACCGGAAGCCTTGAGCACGACGGGATAGTTACACCCCTCGAGATAGGTCAGCGCAGCGGGTAATTGCGAAAAGGTGGAGTAAGCAGCCGTCGGAATGCCATGCCGTTGCATGAAATCCTTCGAGAAGACCTTGGAGGCTTCGATCTGGGCGGCAGCCTTGCTTGGCCCGAAAACCCTGATCCCTGCCGCCGACAGGTCGTCTGCCAGGCCGGCCGCGAGCGGGATTTCCGGCCCGACGATGACCAGATCGATATGGTTCTCCCGGCAACACTGTACGACCGCCGCATGGTCTGCCACCCGAACGGCGACGTTCTTGCCCAGGGCCGCCGTGCCAGGGTTGCCTGGTGCGATGAAAAGGTTTGTCAATTTTGGGGATTGGGCGACTTTCCAGGCAATCGCATGTTCCCGCCCGCCCGATCCGATGAGGAGGACATTCATCGCTTCTTCATTTCCTCAGTGTACCATTGCCGTCCCTGTGGTTGGGTGACATGCCGGTACAAAATCCCGGGCGGGGTTTGGTAAACCGTTTCGATGATTGCGCGCTTTCGAGGCGGGAGCATTGCCGGCAAATCGTTCGGGGCGAAGAAATGCACATCGTCCGATTCATCCGTAGTCGTCATTTTCCCGCCGGTCGGGCGACACAGGTATACAAACCCAAGCAATTGCTCTGGCGCCACACCGACGATCAACAGGCGCTCCACTTCCACCTTCAGGCCGGTTTCTTCTTTCGCTTCCCGCGCCACAGCTTCGGTTGGCAGTTCCCCGGCATCCATGCCGCCCCCAGGCAGATCCCACAGGTCTATATCCCGGCGATGGGTCAGCAAGATCCGATTTTGGTCATCGAAAATAACGGCAGAAACACCCACCTCGAATTTTGCCATTCCACTTCTCCGCTCTTGAATCCAAATTTTCTCCGTACTCTCAGCGCTCTCTGCGGCCTACGTGGCCCTCTTTATGAGATCGCCTTCTCGAACCCGGTTTTGGCATAGACGGGGTTGACCTCGATCGGATATTTCCCGGTGAAGCAAGCCCGGCAATACCCCTCCATCCGGCCAACTGCCCGCATCATCCCTTCCAGGGACAAATAATGGAGACTGTCCGCCCCGACGAACTGGCGAATCTCCTCCACCGTCCGTTTATGGGCGATCAGATCGTCATAGGTTCCCATGTCCACGCCCATGAAACAAGGATGGGTGATGGGCGGACAGGTGATCGCCAAGTGAACTTCGGCCGCGCCGGCATCCCGCAATAGCTTGATGAGCGGACCCATCGTGTTGCCGCGGACGATCGAATCGTCCACCAGGATGACTTTTTTGTCCAGGATGTTCTCATTGACGACGTTGTATTTCAACGCCACGCCGCGCTTGCGCAGGGAATCAGTGGGCTCGATGAACGTCCTGCCGACGTAGCGGTTTTTGATGAAGCCGTCGTTGTAAGGAATGCCCGACTCGGCCGCAAAGCCGATCGCCGCCGGGACCGACGAGTCCGGCACAGGGATGACCACGTCCGCGGCGACCTTCATCTCCCTGGCTATCTCCCGGCCCAGGTTCTGGCGAACCTGGTGGACGGAGCGCCCGTCCCAGACCGCGTCCGGGCGGGAGAAGTAGATCATTTCGAACACGCAGCGCGCCAGCGGTTTCATCGGCTT
Source organism: Anaerolineales bacterium (assembly GCA_035506155.1). Classification (GTDB taxonomy): domain Bacteria; phylum Chloroflexota; class Anaerolineae; order Anaerolineales; family Villigracilaceae; genus UBA877. The sequence continues at coordinate 7,975 of DATJPX010000087.1, read as the reverse complement.
GAGCGCCTGGGTCACCACCAACGCCCCGTTGCGCAGGCTAACGATCTCGCCGGGCTTGATCTCCCGGATGGCCTGGCAGCCCAGCGTCCGCAGGGCCCCCGTCTCGGAAGCGGCCGCATACCCGCCGCCCGGGAGCAACCCCACGCTCAACGGCCGGAAACCCCACGGGTCGCGGGCCGCATAGACGCCGTCCCGGGTCAGGATGACCAGACAGTAAGCTCCTTTCCATTCCTTCATGCAGGTTTTCAGGCGCTCCTCCCAGGTCGCGCCGCGCGCCCGGGCCAGCATCATCGTCAGGACCTCGCTGTCCGAGGAGGCCGATAAACCCACCCCACCTTCGAGCAGGCGCTGACGCAGATCGGCCGAGTTGACCAGGTTGCCGTTGTGGCCCACGGCCAGGGGGCCGTACATCGTTTCGATCATGAACGGCTGGGCGTTGCGGATCGAGCTCGAGCCGGTAGTCGAATAGCGGGTATGCCCGATGGCATATTTGCCCTGCAGTTTCTCCAGGCTGGTAGGATTGAAGACCTGGGCGATCAGGCCGACGTCCTTATGCAGGCTCATCGTCGAGCCGTCCGAAACGGCGATGCCAGCCGCCTCCTGGCCGCGGTGCTGGAGGGCGAACAACCCAAAGTAAGCCATGGTGGCAACGTCTTCGTTCGGGGCGAAGACTCCGATCAGGCCGCATTCCTCCTGGGGATGGTCATCGGGTAGGAAGTTCATTGCATTCCCCGGTCGTCCTGGATGATTTTCTCCGCCGCCCGCTCCCGGGACCCGGCTACGGCTTTCCTCACCCTGGCGTCCACAAGACCGAGAATCTTCGCCGCCAGCAGGGCCGCGTTGGACGGCTCCAACACCACTGCCGGGGCGATCCCGGACGGCATTCGCAAAGACGAGAAGAGGTCCGCCCCGCCAAAAGCATCCGACGACGGCGGGCAGGCGATGACCGGCGCGCTGACGGCCCCATCCGTGAACCCGGAGAGGGCATTGCTGCGTCCGGCGACGGTAATGTAAACCTTCGGGCGAGGATCGGCCTCGTATTCCTTCAACAGGTCTGCGACATGCCCGGGCGTCTTGTGCGCCGAGCCGATTCGCATGACGGCCTCGAGGCCGTAGCTCTCACAAGCCTCGCCAATTCTTTGACAGTGTTCCAGGTCCCCTTTGGAACCCATCAGGATGACGACAAGCGGTTTAGCCATAATCGCTCCATTGCCGGGACATGAACTTCGCGCCGCAGCGGTAGCACACTGCCAGCGGTCGTTTGCGCCGGTACTCCCGGAACGTCGCGGCCTTATCGCTGTTCCAAAGCTGCTCGATGCTGGCCTCCTTGACATTCCCAAAGGAATAATCGATGAAATCCACGCAGAAATTGGCCGAGCCGTCCGGCTGGATGTCGATCAGCTTTTCGACGTTCTGGCAGTGAACCGGACCGACCTGCCCTTGCGGATCAGTGAACCAGGTTTGGAACTGGTTCTCGTCGAGCGGCAGGTAGGGATAGTTGGTAACTTCTCCAAGCGATGCCAGATACTGGCGGAGCTGGACCTGGAACTCGGCAAAATCCACGCCCGAAACCTCATGATGGAAACCGATCCAGGAATACGCCTGGCAGCCCAGGCTGCGCAGTTCCTGTTCGTATTTCCGCCCAACCGATTCGGGGAAGTAATAATAAGGAACGATGGCGATCGAACCCAGGCCCAGGCTCCGGGCAACGTTGGGCATGACGCCCAAGCTGTGGTAATTGTATTGACTGATGGTGAAGCAGATCGAGCGGCTGATCTTGTTTCCGCCCTTCGCTTCCAGCTCGGCGATCCTGGCTACGCCAGCCTTGAGCTTCTGGAAAGTACCCGGCACCCCACGCACCTCGTCGTGGACAGTCTCGGGCCCGTCGACCGAGACCGTCAAGTGCATATTGCCGATCCGAACGATGTCTGCGGCATACTGTTCGAGCATCGTTCCGTTGGTATCGACCGAGATGTACATGCCTTTAGCGTGAATGTAATCCAGCAGCTCGATGATCCCTGGAAACATAAAGACTTCCCCGCCACGCAGCAGCACGGATGGGATGTTGTGAGCGGCGATCTCGTCGACGAGGCGTTTCCAGTCAGCCAGGGTCAGTTCATTCTTCAGAATTTCATTGTGGTTACGGACGTAGCCTTCCCGGCTCCACTGTCCGCACATCTGGCAACGCAGGTTGCAGTGATTGGTGATGGTGAGAGAGACGCTTTCGGGGAAATTCATTTCTTCCATCGGATTACTTTACTATATTGGCTACGCGCAAGTTGTTCTCGATGCGCGGCTCCACGGGATAGGCGCCCGGCTCAAAGGTGCACCTGGTCAACATTTCATAGATTGCAATATATCTCTGGCTCGCCGCCACCCACAGGTCCGCAGGCATCTGCGGGATCTCGCCGTCGCCGCGATAGCCCTTGTCGGCATAGGCAATGCGGACGAACTCCTTGTCGAAATTCTCCGGCTCCTCGCCCTTGGCTAACCGGCCAGCGTAAGTATCGGCCTTCCAAAAACGGGACGAGTCGGGCGTGTTGACCTCGTCGATCAGGACAACCTTCCTGTCCGGCGTGCGGCCAAATTCGTACTTGGTATCCACCAGGATCAAACCGGCTTTGGCAGCAAGATCCTGGCCCCGCTCGAAGATCGCCAGCGCGGCCGCCTGGACCTGGTCCCAGGTCTGTTTGTCCAACAGACCTTTTTCAGTCACCTCGGCGCAGGTCAGGCGCTCGTCGTGGGCGCCTGCCACGCCCTTGGTCGTCGGCGTGATGATCGGCTCGGGCAGCCGGCTGTTCTTCTTCAAGCCTTCCGGGAAACGGTATCCGTAAATGTCCCGCTCACCCAGCGAATAGCGATACCAAAGTGCCGTGGACGTCACGCCGGTAATGTAACCGCGCACGATCACCTCCACGAGGAAGGGCTCGGCCAGGTTCGCCACCACCGCGTTCGGGTCGGGGACGGAAACTTTGTGATTGGGAACGATATCGGCCGTCTGGTCGAACCACCAGTTGGTGAGCTGATTGAGCACCTGGCCCTTGTACGGGACGCGCGCCAGGATGCGGTCGAAGGCCGACAGCCGGTCGGTGGTCACCAGCAGGCGTTTCCCGTCCGGGAGGTCGTACCAGTCCCGGACTTTCCCGCTTGTATTTCCCGGCAGGGGCAGATTCGTCTTATCCAAAGCCAGGGGCAGAAGATCGTGCAATTTCTGTTCGGAAATCATAATTCCTCCGCATATTTCACACCATTCATGAACAATACCAGCCCGCTCCCCCGCTCCACCCCGCGCGTCCACTGCGGATGCTGCCAGGGATGGATGTGGTTTTCGGGGTGCGGCATCAAACCCAGGACGTTCCCGGCCGGATTGGTGATCCCGGCAATGTCGAGAATGGACCCGTTCGGATTAGCCGGATAGGAGTCGCTTGCCGCCGATCCGTCTGCGCGAACATATGCCAGGGCGATCAGGTCGGCTGGCAGGGATCTGTCGACGGTCTGGAAGTTACCTTCCCCGTGGGCGATCGGACACTCGATCAACGCTTCCAGTCCCTTCGTCCAGACGCACTTTTCGGAAACCGGTTTGAGAGTCACCCAGCGGCACTCGAAGTGACCCTCGGCGTTGAACGTAAGGGTGGCTTCCCCTTCTCTTCCGTTTCCCAGTATCCCGGATTTGACCAATGCCTGGAACCCGTTGCAAATGCCGATGACGGGTTTCCAGGCCTCGACGAACCGATGGATCTCCTCGGCAAAATAGGCCTGCAGGTCGATCGCCACCAGCTTGCCGGCGCCCAGGGCATCCGCATAGGAAAAGCCGCCCGGCAGGACCAGCATCTGGAAATCGGTCCAGCGTCTTTCGCCGGAGCGGAGCTCGTTCAATGGGACGATCTCCGGCTCGGCACCGGCCAGGGCCAGGGCCTCGGCGACATCCCGGTCGCGGTTGGTGCCATAGGAAAGAAGGACAAGGGCTTTTGGTTTCATGGGCATCACGCAGGTTGAAGCGGCGTATTCCAGGCCGCATGGAGCGCAGAAATAGGGATACAGAATGAAGAATTTGGCAAGGATGTCACTGAGAAGGTCTGTTCAGCGGTCACTGTGCCCAACTTGACAAGAGGAGCGCCAACCAGGGCGGTTTCGAAGGCGGTCGCATCCGCCGGAGCGACCTCGACCAGCAGACAGCCGGCAGTCTCACCGAACAGGCTGCGGACCGGATCATCGGAGTTCAGCTCGATCGACAATCCCAGCCGCCCAGCGAGACACATCTCGGCGGCCGAGACGGCTAGCCCACCCTCGGACAGGTCATGGCAGGCCCGCACCAGCTTTTTGGAGATCGCCTGGAAGACGGCCCGATACAATGCAGGCGTTCCGGGCAACACATCCGGGACCGGCTCGCCGGAATCGCGGCCGGTCAGCAGGTCGAAATGCGAGCCGCCGAAGACCGGCTGGAATTCCCCAACCAGGTAGAGGGCGTCCCCGGCTTCCTTCAGGTCCATCGTCACCGCAGCCATCACGTCGGGCATCACCCCGATGGAGGAGATCAGCAGCGTGGGCGGGATGGCGTGGCGCTGGCCGTCGGTGCCGAGGTACTCGTTATTGAGTGAGTCCTTACCGGAAATGAAAGGCGTCCGGAAGAGCAGGGCCGCCTCCCGGCAGCCGCGGCAGGCCTCGACAAGCGAGCCGAGTGTTTCGGGGCGGAGCGGGTCGCCCCAGCAGAAGTTGTCCAGGATGGCGATCCGTTCGGGGTCCGCGCCGACGGCCACCGCATTGCGGATGGCTTCATCGACGACGGAGCGCGCCATCCGGTAGGCATCCCGCTTGCCATACTCCGGATTGATCCCGCTGGCGATGGCGATCCCGGCCCGGCCTTTGGCTCCGAGCGGCTTGAGCACGCTGGCGTCCGACGGACCGTCGTTTTGTGCGCCCGTCAGGGGTTTGACGACCGTCCCGCCTTGAACCTCGTGATCGTAGATGCGGATGACGGAGGCCTTGGAGGCGATGTTCGGATGGGCAAGAAGTTCAAGTAAAGTGGATGAAAAGTCTTTAATAAGAGAATCGGCATCGCGAGGCCTGGATGTGGCCATGGCGGCGGGTGGAACGACTGCATCCAGTTGCCGCTGCGGGATGCCGCTGTGCAGGAACTCGTTGGAGAGGTCCAGGACAGGCTTGCCGCCATAGCGGACAACCAGCCGGCCGGAGCCGGTGAACTCACCGATGTCGGTCAGCTCGACGTTGTAGGTGTCGCAGAGCTCCTGGAGCTTCGGCAGGTTGGCCGGCGGGACCGCCAGGACCATGCGCTCCTGGGCTTCGGACAGCCAGATCTCCCAGGGCGCCAGGCCGGGATATTTCAGCCGGACGTCGGTCAGGTCCACGTCCGCGCCGATTTCCGAGGCCATCTCGCCCACCGCCGAAGACAGGCCGCCGGCCCCGCAATCGGTGACAGCCGTATAAAGGTGCAGGTCGCGCGCCGGCAGCATGGCATCCAGGACGCCCTTCTCGACGATCGGGTTGCCGATCTGGACCGAGGAGCCCGAGACCTCGCCGGTCTGTGCGTCCATGGTCATCGAAGAGAACGTCGCGCCGCGCAGCCCGTCCCGGCCGGTACGCCCTCCCAGGACGATGACCCGGTCGCCTTTGCCCGGCGTGCGGACGTGCAGTCCCTTCGGAGCGACGCCGACTGTCCCGCAGAAGACCAGCGGGTTGGCGGCATAGCCGGGGTCGAACAGGATCGCACCGTTGACGGTCGGGATGCCCATCTTGTTGCCGTAATCCTGGACGCCCGCCACCACGCCCGACATGATCCGGCGGGGATGGATCACCCCGGCCGGCAGCTCGGCGAAGCTGGCGTTCTGCATCCCAAAGCACAACACGTCGGTATTGGCGATGGGCTTATGCGAGACCCCCATCACGTCCCGGATGACGCCGCCCACGCCGGTATTGGCGCCGCCGAACGGCTCGATGGCGGAGGGATGGTTGTGCGTCTCGACCTTGAATGAAACCTCGTTCTCGCCGTCCAGGTCGATGATCCCGGCGTTGTCGACGAAGGCCGAAAGGACCCACGGGGCGGCGATCTCCTCGCTGGTCCTGCGAATGAAAGTCTTGTAAAGCGAATCGACGACCAGCTTCTTAGCATTGCCCGAGCTGACGGTTATCCTGCCCTTGAAGGTTTTGTGCCCGCAATGCTCCGACCAGGTCTGGGCGATGGCTTCGAACTCCACATCGGTCAGGTCGCGGCCTTCCTTTTCGCAATACGAACGGATGGCCCGCATCTCAGCCAGATCGAGGGCGGCCCGGCGCTCCCTGGAGATCGCCAGCAAACCTTCGTCGTCGGTCCGGACGCAAATCGTCTCCACTTTCCCGCTCGAGGCGGCTTCGCTCGGGAAGGCCGGCTCGAGGGCGCCGATCGTCCAGCGCTGGATGACCATATTGGCAAGCAAGCGTTCGGCCACCGACCTGGCCACGGATTCGGGGCCGGCAACCGTCGGGTCGAATCGGAGGAGATAGCGAAATCCGGTCGAGGCGCGCCGGACCCCGGCGATCCCCAACTCCCCCGCGGCCCTGACGATCTCATCCGCCACCGGGTCGGTCACGCCCGGGCGGAGGGCAACCTCTAGCATCACCGTATCCGCCTCGGGGGCGGCTTCCGGCGCGGGCAGTTCCGCCCAGTCCACGGATTGGGCCAGCGGATCGGTTAAAAGCTCGAGGGCCAACCGCCGACATTCCGCCTGTGACAGTTGGCCCTCGATAAAGGAGAGATCCCGGCAAGTGATCAGTTTTAGCTGCTCGAACCCCAGGGCGCGCGCGTCCTTCAGCAGCCCAAGGCTGCGAGGGTCGTCGACACGATTGAACCGAACCACAAAACGATAGATGGCCATGAAGGATCCTGGAAAAAAGATTGCTCCGATTGTACATCGCAGATATTGTCTAGTCAAGTTGTCGGACAATCACCCCGCGGGAAGCAGGCGTATGTCTTCGCCCAGCGTCGCCAACTCTGCTACAATTAATTCGACTTTATCCGCATTCATCCAAGCGAGGCAAACATGGATTCTCAGAACAACACCCTGACGATCCGGGAATACCCGGTTTTCGAGACGCTCATCGGGTTGGGCCTGCTGGCCACGGCCGTCTTTACCGGCCTGGCCGCCAAAGGCGACTGGACGATCACGTTGATCACCGGCCTGATCGGCCTCTTGTTCCTTGGATTGGCCGCCACACTGGTCGTCCAGGCCGACCGGATCGCCGGCACCCTGACCATCCAGCGAAGCTCGCTCTTGCGAAGATTCGCGCGGGAGATCCCCGTTTCAGACATCGCCGCCATCCAGCTAGAGACTTCACGCAGCAGTTCGAATTCCTCGTCCACCTACCGGATCATTGCCATTACAAAGCAAGGCGAGACAATTCCCTTCCGCAGTTCTTTCAGCAGCGGGTTCTCCACCAAGGAGGCCAAAGCAAGGAAACTGCGTGAATTCCTAGGTGTGGGCGGCCAGGATCTGTCTTTGGGCGGACTGTTCGAAACAGCAACGAGCATGGCCCAGCAGGCCTTCCAGGAAAAACAGGAGGCCCTGACCGGCCCCGAAGCGGAAGAGCACACCACCGAGGGCGTCCACTGGAGAGTCCAGACCGCGGCATTCGGCGGGATGGGGATTACGCGCTGGTTCTCCCCCGACCAGACCTGCCCAACCGGGTTTGTCTTCCTGGCCCAGAAGGTCGCCGGGCAGGGTTCGGCGGGCGGACTGTTTGGCGGTTTGAACAAGATGCTCTATCATCAGTTACTGGGGATGTACGGGTACGGGCAGGACGACGCCCTGGGCCTGGAGTACGCGGACATCCTTCCGGACGTGGACCCCAAGCTGGATCCGCACTTCACCGTCTTCACCAGCGACCCGAGCGCGGCCCGGCAGTTCCTCAATCCCTGGTCGGTCGCCCCGCTGGCAGATTGGGCGACCCGTTATCCGCTCAAGCAGGTGCAAAAAACAAACGA
>DATJPX010000086.1:0-5885 GCA_035506155.1 Anaerolineales bacterium | reverse complement strand
AAGGAACGCAGCTACGGTCGGATCGTCAACCTGACCTCAGGCATCCGTGACGTTCCCAACCTGGCGCCTTACAGCGTCTCGAAGGCCGCCGTGGACAAGTACTCCTGCGACCTGGCAGCCGAGCTGCGCGGCAGCAACGTGCTGGTCAACTTCCTGGATCCCGGCTGGCTGCGTACGGACCTGGGCGGGCCGAACGGCGAGCACGAGGTCGAGACCGTCCTGCCGGGCGCCCTGGTCCCGGCCCTGCTGGACGACAACGGTCCGAGTGGGCGTTTCTACTCAGCCCAGGATTATCGGGATCTGGAGAGATAATCGGTCCATGGAACTGAACCGGTCCGCCTTCGAGCGGGAATTGACAGGGAACATTCTGCCCTTCTGGATCGAACACGTTGTGGACGAGGCCAGAGGCGGCTTCCATGGTGCCCTGGCGAACGACCTGCAAATCCACGACGAGGTACCACGCTCGGCCATCCTGTGCACCCGCATCCTGTGGACGTACTCCACGGCGTACCGGAAGTACCGCCGGGAGGAATACCTGTCCATGGCCCGCCGGGCGTACGACTATTTGACGGGCGTCTTCCTCGACCGGCAATACGGCGGCGTCTACTGGACGGTCGACGCGGCCGGGAAACCGGTCCTCGACCGCAAGCATCATTATGCCCAGGCATTCGCAATCTATGGCCTGAGTGAGTATCATCGGGCCACCGCCGAACCGGAGAGTTTGGAGCTGGCGAAAGGGCTGTTCCGGCTCCTGGAAGAGCATGCCTTCGACCCGATGCACGGCGGCTACATCGAGGGCAGCAGCCGGGAATGGGGTGCGCTGGCGGACATGCGCCTAAGCGCCCGTGACCTGGACTGCCGCAAGTCGATGAATACCCTGCTGCACGTCATGGAAGGCTACACCAACCTCCTCAGGATCTGGCCGGACGCCCGCCTGAAGGCGCAGCACAAGGGCCTGATCGGGACCTTCCTAGAGCAGGTCGTCGACCCTGTCAGCGGCCACTTCAAGCTCTTCTTCGACGATGATTGGCATTCCCTGCTCGAGCACGCCTCCTACGGGCACGACATCGAGGGCAGTTGGCTGCTGGTCGAAGCCGCCGAGGTCCAGGCCGACCCGGTCCTGCTGGGGCGGGTCAAGGAGGCAGCCACGCAAATCGCCGAGGCCGTGCTGCGGGATGGGATCGACCCCGACGGCAGCCTGCCTTACGAGGGCACTGCGGCCGGGGTGACCGACCCGCAGAAATCCTGGTGGGTGCAGGCGGAAGCAGTGGTTGGGTTCTACAACGCCTTCCAGCTGTGTGGGCAGGTGCGCTTTGCCGAGGCGTCCGCCCGCGCCTGGGACTACATCCAGGCCAAGCACATCGACCGGGTCCACGGCGACTGGCTGAAGGTGCTGGAGAGGGACGGCACGCCCAGGGCCGATTCGTTCAAGACCGGCCCGTGGGAATGTCCCTACCATCACAGCCGGATGTGCTTCGAAATGATCGACCGTTTGGCAAAATGAAATCCGCTCAAACGCAGGGAGCTCCCCTCGCTGCGCTCCGCGGCAAAGTTGCGAAAGGACTGAACATGGCGACGATCTTTGAAGTCACCGATGGATGGAAATCCGCTTTCCCGGGCGCCCACGCCGGAGTCCTTGCGCTGCGGGACGTGACCAACCCGGCCTCCGACGACAACCTGGAGCGGGCCAAGGAAGCGCTCGTGACGGACCTGCGCGCCCGCTACTCCAGCCTGGACCGCGCCGGGCTGCTGGCCCTGCCGGCGCTGCGGGCCTACGATGCCTACTACACTCGTTTCAAGAAGACCTACCATGTCCAGCTCCAGCTCGAATCGATCCTGTTCAAGGGGAAATCCATCCCGAGCGTAGCCGGGCTGGTAGAAGCCATGTTCATGGCTGAGGTCAAGAACATGCTCCTGACCGCCGGTCACGACCTGGACGTCCTCCAGTTGCCCGCCCGGCTGGACGTGACCCGCGGCGAGGAAGTCTACACGCTGATGCGCGGCGCGCCCCAGCAGGTCAAGCCCGGGGATATGATGATTTCGGATGCCGAAGGCATCCTGTCGAACATCATTTATGGCCCGGACCAGCGCACCCAGATCCGGGCGGAGACGCGCAGTGTGATCTATACCGTCTATGCTCCATCCGGCATCCCGGCGGACGCAGTCGCTCAGCACCTGAAAGATATCGAGGGCTACGTCCGTTTGTTTGCCCCGCAGGCCAGGACGGAGCTGCTTGAGGTGTTTGGTTGATCAGGAGGTTACACATGTACGAACATCGCAACCAATCCCTGCTCCCGCGCCCGGCCTTCCTGTGGCGGCTGGCGTCTCACGTTGGAGTTGCCATCGGGGTCATCCTCGGCTCTCTCGCCCTGGGTATTCTGGGCTACCACTTCCTGGAGGGCCTTTCCTGGATCGACGCCCTGGTCAACGCCTCCATGCTGCTGGGCGGGATGGGTCCCGTCGACGCATTGCATACCGCCGCGGGAAAAGTATTCGCATCCTTCTATGCGCTCTATTCCGGAATGGTCTTCCTCGTCGCCGTGGGGATCATTTTTGCCCCGATCTTCCATCGCATCCTCCACCATTTTCACATGGATGCGGAAGTGAAAAGCGACGACCAGGCTTCCTCTTAGCCGGCACAGCCTGGGGTCATCCCTTTCATTCGGGAACAATTCTTGCAATCCCTGGAGGCGCAGAATGAACATCAAGTTCAACGTCAGGACCAAGATCCGCTTCAATGGCCGGGAATACGACGGCGTGGAGGCCATGCCCTCCGAGGTTCGCAAAGCGTACGACGAGCTGCTTGCAAAAGCGCGTGCATCCCAGGGCAGTGTGCAATTCAAGACGTCGACCAAGGTAACCTTCAACGGGACCGAATACGCCAGTCCCGATGAAATGCCGGCCGAGGTGCGCAGTCAGTACGACCTGGTAATGGCCAATTTCGACAAGGACCACGACGGCATTCCCGACATGCTGGAAACCGGGGACCCGGTGCGGGACAGCAGCACGCTGGTGCAAATCGCGCCTCTCACGAACAAGCCCGATGCATCCTCCGCAAACAAGGGCCGAAAAATTGAATTGATCCTGCTCAGCGTACTCATCTTCCTGGTCGGCATTTTTATTGTGTTTATCTTGAAGGTCGGATTGCAATAACAGGAATACAGTAATCCAGCGAGAAGGCAGGATGAACATTCCCTTCATGCCGGGGTTGCAACTCTCCAGACAGTTCTACCAGGAGATCGTCCGCCCCATCCTCGAGGATCATTTCCCAGGTCTCGCCCATGCGGCCGGATTGATCGCCAGCGGCTCCGAGGTACTGGGCTTCGACGATGCGCTCTCGACGGATCACGGTTGGGGGCCGCGCGGGATGCTTTTCCTGGAACCGAAAGACCACCGGCACTATTCGATCCAAATCCGGCAGATTCTGGCGGAAAATCTTCCCTACCAATTCAAAGGCTATTCGACAAATTTCAGCCTGCCCGACCCGGCAGGCCGCGGCACCCAGGTCCTGGAGAACATTCAGGCCGGCCCCGTCAACCACCGAGTCACAGTCCAGACCGTCCGGTCCTTTTTCAAGGACTATCTCGGGTTCGATATCCGCCGACCCCTGGAACCGGCCGACTGGCTGACCTTCCCGGAACAGCGCTTGCGTACGATCACTACCGGGGCCATTTTTCATGACGGCATCGGCCTGCAGGCTGTCCGGGAACGCTTTATCTACTATCCGCGGGATGTCTGGCTGTACCTGTTGGCATCGGCCTGGACCCGAATCGGCCAGGAGGAACACTTGATGGGCCGGGCCGGATCGGCCGGGGACGAGGTCGGTTCGGCATTGATCGGGGCGAGGCTGGTTCGGGATGTGATGCGGCTCTGCTTCCTGATGGAAAAGATCTACGCCCCTTATCCTAAATGGTTCGGGACCGCCTTCAAACAGTTGACCTGCGCAGAAAGTCTCTGGCCGGTTTTCCAGGGTGTTTTGAAGGCCGGAACCTGGCAGGAGCGCGAGATCCATCTCGTTCAAGCCTACGAATACGTTGCGAAACGACACAACGCCCTTTGCCTGACCGGGCCCCTTCCTGAAACGGTCCGTTCGTTTTTCGACCGTCCCTTCCGGGTGATCGCCTTGCACGGATTCGCCCAGGCATTGATCGACCAGGTCAGGGATCCCGAAGTAAAGCGGCTTGCAGAAAGGCCGCTTATCGGCGGTCTCGACTTGATCAGCGACAATACCGATCTGCTCTCGAATCCGTTCTGGCGGCAAACGCTGCGCCGGTTGTACGAATAATTTCACCCCACCCGATGGCTCCTGTGATAAACTAGCCCCCAATCATGAACACAGCTGCCTATACAAGCATCGTGGTCAAACTGGGCACCTCCACCCTGACCGCCGGGACCTCCTTTCTGTCGCCGGCGCGCATGGTCGAGCTTGTCCGGCAGGTGGCCGGGCTGCACAACCAGGGCCGCCAGGTGGTGCTGGTAACCTCGGGCGCCATGGCCGCCGGGCGCGAGCGCCTGGCCTTTCCACAGCTGCCCAAGGAGATCCCCGCCAAGCAGATGCTTTCGGCGGTCGGGCAGCCCCGCCTGATGGCCCTCTACGAGCAGCTCTTCGACATCTACCGGCTGACTGTTGCCCAGGTCCTGCTGACCCGCTCCGACCTGGCCGATCGCGGTCGCTATCTCAACTCGCGCAACACCCTCAGCGCCCTGCTTTCCCAGCGCGTCATCCCGATCATCAACGAGAACGACACCGTCGCAGTCGAAGAGATCCGTCTGGGCGACAATGATAATCTGTCGGCCCTGGTGGCGAACCTGATCGAAGCCGACCTGCTGGTCATACTGACCGACCAGGCCGGGCTGTTCTCCGCCGACCCGCGTTCCAACCCGAATGCCCAACTCATCCGGGATGTTTCCGGCCCCTCGATCCCCAAGACGATCTGGGAAGCGGTGGGAGACACGGGTGGCAAGCTGGGGACGGGTGGGATGATCACCAAGCTCCAGGCAGCCGACTTGGCCCGCCGCTCCGGGACGACTGTCGTCATCGCCGCCGGCGACGAGCCGGATGTCCTGACCCGCCTGGCCGCCGGCGAAGCCATCGGTACCCGCTTCGCCCCGGTCTCGACCTCCCTGGAAAGCCGCAAACGCTACATCCTGGCCGGCAGCCGCGTCCCCGGAGCGCTGATCGTGGACGCCGGGGCGGCCAGGGCCCTGCGCAAGGGCGGCAGCCTGCTGCCGGTCGGCGTAACCAGCTTGTCGGGAAAATTCGACTGCGGCGATACGGTCAAGGTGCTCGACATGTCCGGGACCGAGATCGCCCGCGGCCTGGTCAATTACTCGGCTGCCGACCTGGCCCGCATTGCCGGGAAGAAATCCGCCCAGCTCGTGTCCATCCTTGGCCCGGATGCGGATGACGAGGTCATTCATCGGAACAACCTGGTCTTGCTTTAAGCAAGTATGCGCGGAAGAAAAAATCCAAACACAAAGGACACGAAGTGCACAAAGGGAAATCATATGTCGTTTCCTTCGTGTTCCTTGTGTCCTTCGTGTTAAACGCTTTTATTAAAATGAGGTCGCCATGTTGATCGAAATGGGAAAACAGGCCCGCCAGGCTTCCCGCAGCCTGGCCCAGGCTGACAGGCAAACCAAGGACGCCGCCCTGGCCGCCCTGGTCCGGGAGCTTGGGACGCAATCCGACCGCATCCTGGCCGCCAATGCCCTGGATGTGGCGGACGGCCAGAAAGCGGGCCTCGAGGCGGCCCTGATCGACCGCCTGACCCTGAATCCCTCTCGGCTGGAGGGGATTGCCGCCGAGTTGCGCCAGACCATCGGCCTGCCCGACCCGGTCGGCGAGCGCTTCGACGAGGGCGTCCTGCCCAACGGGCTGAAGA
>DATJPX010000085.1:0-10759 GCA_035506155.1 Anaerolineales bacterium | reverse complement strand
CGTTTCATGGCATCTCCTCGTTAATATCTATTATATTGCCGCTCCGGGCCTGCCTGCCATCATCCGTTGGTCATTCCATCGCGAATCAATAGATGGTTGTTAGGCCGTTTACAGGTTGAAATTGACCTCCTGAAGTATCATCTTCGCAACGGAGATTTATCTTATGGACCAACAGACCAATCCCAAGAAAAACCCTATGCTCAAAGTCCTCGCCCTGCGGGATTTCCGGCTGCTCTTTGCCGGCGCGACCACATCCATGCTAGGCGACCAGTTCGCCCTGATCGCCACGCCCTGGCTGGTTCTCAAACTGACCGGCGACCCGCTCGCCCTGGGGATCGTCCTGGCGCTGGAAGGCATCCCGCGGGCCGTCTTCATGCTGCTGGGCGGCGCGATTACCGACCGTTTTTCGCCGCGCATCATCATGCTCATCTCGGACTTCATCCGGTTCATCCTGACCGCCCTGATGGCCCTGGTCGTCTTTACCGGGACCGTCCAGATGTGGATGCTATATGCCTTCGGGCTGGCTTTCGGCCTGGTCGCCGGTTTCTCCATCCCGGCCGGGAACAGCATCGTGCCCATGCTGGTCGAGGCCGGGGACCTTCAGGCCGGCAACTCGGTCATGATGGGGATCAGCCAGCTGGTCGGTTTCGTCGGTCCGACCATCGCCGGCATCCTGATCGGCCGGTATTCCCAGTCGCCTCTCGGCATCGGGCTGGCTTTCGCCATCGATGCGGTCAGCTTTGCCGTCTCGGCCGGCTGCCTGTGGATCATGCGCGGCGGCGGAAGGCACCAGGCTGCGGCCGGCGCGGCCCCGCAGGAGAATGTCTGGGCCTCCATCCTGGCCGGTGTGAAGTACCTGTGGGACGACCGGCCTTTGAGGCTGATGTTCATCGTCATCACGGCCGTGAACTTCCTGTTCGTCGGACCGCTGCTGGTCGGCATCCCCGTCCTGGCAAACCAGCGCCTGCCCGAAGGAGCGGTCGCCTTCGGCTTGCTGATGTCGGCCTACTCGGGCGGCAACCTGGCCGGTTACCTGCTGGCCGGCGCCCTGCCCCGTCCGAGCGGAAAGACGATGAGCGCCTTCCTGATCGTTTTGCTGCTCGTCTTCGGCCTGGTCCTTGGCTCGTTCGGCTTCATCCGCTCCACCTGGGTGGACTTCGCCCTGATGCTGCTCCTCGGTCTGGGCAACGGCTACATTTCGATCACCCTGTTCACCTGGATGCAGGTCCGCACGCCGCGTGAGATGCTCGGGCGGATGATGAGCATGATGATGCTCTCCAACACCGGTCTGGTGCCGATCTCGCAGGCGCTCTCCGGCGCGATCAGCCGCTGGAGCCTGACCGCCCTCTTCGCCGGAGCCGGCGCCCTGATTCTGTTGGTCGCATTCCTCACCGCATTTCAGCCCGAACTGAAGACCTTCAGCGAAAGTATGATGGCCGGAACGGTCGACCCGAAACCGGAAGGCATACCGGCTGCCGATTGACCTCCGCCATAAATAGTTCAAGGTAGACAAAGCTCCGGCCGTTTGCCGGAGCTTTGGATTCATTTTTTCAGGTTTGCATTCAGGAAGTCCACGATCGCCTGGGTGATTTCCGCCTGGGTCGGGACCGTCGGGCTCCCGTCGATGCTCTGCAGGTTGTGCTCCCCGCCCTGGACGACGATCAGGGTGGACGGCACCCCGGCGGCTTTCAGCTTGGCATCCAGCTCGCGCGCCTGGTCGACCGGGGCAAGGCCATCCTTCTCGCCGTGGATGATGAGGAAGGGCGGGTCGTCCTTCGTTACATAGGTCACGGGGCTGGCCGCGGCCAGGTCAGGATTGTCCGTGCCGGGCACCTGCCCGACCGCGATGAAAATGTTCGTCCCAATGGCGCTCGGCATGGGCTTGGTGAAATCCGAGAAGACCGCTTCGGCGACCACCGCCTGCACCCGACTGGACTGGTCGAGGTACTCGCCCACGTCCCAGCCGGCGCTCTTGTCCGAAGTGCCGAGCAGGGCCACCAGGTGGCCGCCGGCGCTGGCGCCCAGCGCGCCGATCCGGTTCGGGTCGAGGTTGTATTCGATGGCATGGGCGCGCAGGTAACGGACCGCGCACTTCACGTCCGCGATCATGTCGGGGACCTTGACATTGTAGGCCGCCAGCCGGTAATTGACCGAAACCACCAGGTAGCCCTGGTCGTTCAGGAATTTCCAACCAGCGCCTTCGGCCTTGTCGCCCGCATTCCAGCCGCCGCCGTGGACGTACAGGAAGACCGGCCAGGGTCCGCCTGACTTCGGCAGGTAAATGTCCATCTTCTGGGGCTGGCCAGCCGGGCTACAGTAGGTCACGTCGATCAATGACTTCCCGTAATTGCCGAAGGGCGTCGGGGAGGCCTTGGTAAACAGGCCGCCGGTCCCGGAACAGGCCGGCAGGATCGTCAGGGTCAGGATGAGCAGGAGGAGGAAGGATTTCGTTTTCATGGCTGCCTGACTGGGATTCACTCCTTGCGGACGGGGTTGGACAGCCGGCCCAGGCCTTCAATCTCCACGACCACCTCATCCCCGTCGACGAGCGGGCCGACGCCCGCGGGCGTCCCGGTATAGATCAGGTCGCCCGGCTCGAGGGTCATGACCGAGGTGATGAAGGCGATCAGCACGTTCACGTTGAAGACCATGTCACGGGTGGAAGCCATCTGGCGCGGCTGCCCGCTGACTTTGCAGGTGATGACCGCGTCCGAGGCATCGAACTCGGTATCGATCCACGGGCCGAAGGGACAGAAGGTATCGAAGCCTTTGCCGCGCGTCCACTGGCCGTCGCTGCGCTGCAGGTCACGCGCCGTGACGTCGTTCCCGATCGTGTAACCGAAAACGTATTTCTGGGCTTCCTCGGCGATCACGTTGCGGGCGCGCTTCCCGATCACCACGACCAGCTCGGCTTCGTGTTCCACCTGCTGGGACTGCGGCGGCAGCAGGATCGGGTCGCCGGGGTTGAGGATCGCCGAAGGCGGTTTCAGGAAGATCAACGGCACCTTCGGGACCTCGGTATCGTGTTCCTTGGCATGTTCGGCATAGTTCCGTCCGATGCAGACGATCTTGGACGGCTGGGCCGGCGCCAGCAGGTGGACGGAGGCAAGCGGCAGGTCGGCTTCCTGGCGGCGGTACTCGCCGTAGAGGTTGCCGACGATCGCCCCGACCTTCTCTTCGAGGAGCCAGCCGTAACGCGGGGCTTCATTCTTGTACTTATAGCGGACGATACGCATGAATTCCTCCGATCGGTAGGTTCACGAAAAGTGTAACACACTTGATTAAATCCCGGTATAATAACCCGCGTTGGGCGCACCCTGCTTCGCAGTGCACGCAGCTCGGTTGGTCGCGCAGCACCCTGTGGGTTAGAGCGCCTCTCTTACACAGAGATCCCCTTCGGGGAGAATCAGGTCAGGAGGTCCTTTACAGGGACGGCATCCGAATCTCTCGCGAGGCACACGATACCGGCAGGGCACCCTTTAGGGTTTGCGCCTACAAGTTGACAACCGAAATGCCCACACGGGCGCATAGCTCAGTTGGTTAGAGCGTCTCTCTTACACAGAGAAGGTCAGGGGTTCGAGTCCCTTTGCGCCCACCAGTTTTTCCGCCGCAAGGCGGTTTTTGTTTTAATCCGTAGGGGCGACGTCCTGTCGCCCTGGATTGCATTAAAATACTGGTGGAGGTAGTCATGCTCGATTACAGCGCACCGTTCGGGTTTCTCTTCCAGGACAAGGCCTGGCCCAGGAAGTTCGCCATCGCCACCCTGTTGACCTACACTTTCGTCGGCGCAGCGCCGGTCCTGGGTTGGATGATCGGGATCGTCCGGCGGGTGGCAAAGGGCGAGGAACCGCTCCTCCCGGAATTCACGGACTGGAAAACGTCCTGGCGCCTGGGCGGACAGTTCGCTTTCGTCAACGCCCTCTGGCTGCTGCCATTCGTGGCCGGGACGATCCTGGCCTACCTCCCGGTGATCTTCGTCAGCCGGCTGCAGGGAGAGACGCTGCTGGTCGTCTGGGGCGGGACCCTCCTGTGCGTTTTGATCTTCCTGTTCCTGTATTCCCTTGTTTACGCCGTCTTCTTCCCGGCCATGCAGGTCCTGCTTGCCCGGACCGGTTCGAGCTGGGGATCTGCCAACCCATTTCTTTTGTGGAAGACCTTCCGGAAGCATCCCGGTCCTTACCTGCTGGTCTTCCTGGTCGTCGACCTGGCGCTGTTCAACGTCGTCCTGCTCGCCGCGGCCCTGACCGCCTTCCTGCTCCTCCCGCCCCTGCTGGTCTACGCCGGGCTGGTCACGGCCCACTTCGCCGGGCAGCTGATGCAGATGGAGGAGCAGGCGTGAGCCAAGGCGCCCAATCGCGCCGGAAATTGTTGCGACTGCCTGAGTTTGATTATTCGACCCCCGGCGGATATTTCATCACGATTTGTGTCTATCATCGGGTGTGTCTGTTAGAGCTATCCGCTATCCGCAATATGATCCTGAAGTGGTGGGGCGAATTACCAAATAAATTTCCAAACGTTGAAACCGCCGAATTTGTTGTAATGCCAAATCACATTCATGGAATTCTCAATCTGACAGACGTACGGGCCGACCTGCCGTCAGGTCCCCGAAGGGGGCGTGTCGGCCCCGATGATCTCGATCCTCCGGGCGGACACATAGGTCCGCCCCTACCTACACAAAATTCGTCTGTCGGACTGGGCGGTCTATATGTCGCCCCATTACCTACGATCATTCAATGGTATAAAACCATGACGACAAATGAATATATCCGCGGCGTCAAACAACGCGGCTGGCAACCGTTTTCAGGAAAACTCTGGCACCGAAATTATTACGAACACATCATTCGTAATGACCGTGAACTCAATTCCATCTCCCAGTACATTCGGGAAAATCCGGCCAACTGGGCTCTCGATCATGACAATCCTTCAAATCTATTGAAACCGTCTGCCGAGGAAGATGTGGATTACTTGAAAGAAATAGGCATTTAAAGTCCTGTTCTTTTTCCCACTTGACCCGCCTCGCCGCGGGCACTACAATTCATCCGCACACCCTCTGACAATTTACACGCGCCTTTCCGCCGTGAACTCAATTCCAGGAGAATCCCATGTCCGACTACCTCTTTCGCGGTTCCCTCGCCGACCTTGACCCGGACGTCTACGAACTGACCCGGATCGAAGCCGAACGGCAGGCCCGCAAGCTGATCCTGATCCCGTCCGAGAGCCAGGCCCCGCTGGCCGTCCGGGAGGCCATGTCGTCGGCCTTCCAGAACATCTACGCCGAAGGCTATCCCGACGAGGAGTCCCGCTGGATGAGCGAAGCTGAGATTCTCGACTACCCGGCCCGCCTGGCGAATTTCCGCCGCAACTCGGACCCGCGTTACTACAAGGGCACCGAATATGCCGACGCGATCGAGGCACTGGCCCGCCGGCGCTGCGCCGAGGCCTTCGCCGCCAACGGCGTGACCGCCGACCAGATCTTCGTCAATGTGCAGGCCCTCTCGGGCGCGCCGGCCAACAACGCCGTCTACAACGCCCTGGTCGAGCCCGGTTCCACCGTCATGGGCATGAACCTGCTCCACGGTGGGCACCTCTCGCACGGCTCGCCCGCCAACCGCTCCGGGAAGCTCTACAACATCGTCCCTTACACCGTCGACCCGGAGACCGAGCAGCTCGATTACGAAGTCATCATGGAACAGGCCAAAGAATGCAAGCCGAAGATGATCATCTGCGGCTACTCGTCTTACTCCTGGATCCCCAACTGGAAGACCTTCCGCCGCATCGCCGACGCCACCGGCGCCTACCTGCTGGCCGACATTTCCCACATCGGCGGGCTGGTCGCCGCCGGCATCGTCCCATCCCCGGTTGGGTACGCCCACGTCATCACCTCCACCACCCACAAGACCCTCCACGGGCCGCGCGGGGCAGTCATCCTGACGACCGACCCGGAGCTGGCCAAGAAGCTCGATAAGGCCGTCTTCCCGGGCGAGCAGGGCGGGCCGCACGTCCACATCTTCGCCGCCCTGGCCCTGACCTTCAAGCTGGCCCAGACCAAACAGTTCGAGAAGCTCCAGAAACAGACCGTCAAGAACGCCGTGGCCATGTCCGAGCGCTTCAAGGAGCGCGGCCTGCGCGTTCCTTTCGGCGGGACCAACTGCCACATGCTCAACCTGGACTGCCGGACCATCCAGGGCGCCGACGGCACCACCCTTTCGGGTGACCAGGCCGCCCGCATCCTCGACCTGGTCGGGATCGTCCTCAACCGCAACACCATCCCGGGCGACAAGTCCGCCCTGGCCCCCTCCGGCATCCGCCTCGGCACGCCCTGGATAACCCAGCGCGGCTTCGACGAGGAAAAGTCGAAGCAGCTGGCCGACATCATCGCCGACGTGCTCCTGGCGGCCGCGCCCCACAGCGTCCCGTCCGCCAAGGGCAAGCTCCAGCGGCGCGCCAAGGTGGATTTCGGCGTGCTGAACGACGCCCGCCTGCGGGTGCGCAAGCTGGCCCAGGAGGCCGGGGTCGATTTCGAGCCGGCCGTCCATGGGTACCCGCATTTCTATTACATCGATGACAAGGTCGGACAAGATAATATCTTGTCCTACGAATTGACCGGCGAGCGCGTCCGCCAGTTCCTGGATTACGCAGTCTCGTCGGACCTCTCGGCGCTGGCAGCCGGGAAATCCCAGGCGACCAGAATGGTCACGCCCAAGGGGGAAGTAACCGGGACGCTGGCCTGCCTGGCGGCGGATTCCTACCGCCTGTCCATCCCGGCCGAGAAGGCCGCCCTGGTGGCAGCCTGGCTGCGGGACCTGTCGGACGGCTACGTCTCCATCAACCTGGACCGCAAGCCCGATTATTCGCCCAAGCGCCTGCCCGGTCCGGTCGTGGTGATTGGTTCGGAGGAGAAGCCGGCTTCGGCAGGCGGCGAACCGGTCAGCCCGGAGAAACCCTGGTTCATCGGGATCGCCGATCAGGGGACCGGGAAGGCCCTGCCCGAATTCAAATGGAACGAGGCCGAATCGGCCCTGCGGAAGACCGTCCTGAACGAGATCCACAAACAGCTCGGCGCCAAGATGGTCCCCTTCGCCGGCTGGGAGATGCCGGTCTGGTACAGCTCCGTGCTCGAGGAGCACCTGGCGACCCGCCAGGCCGCCGGCCTGTTCGATGTCTCACACATGGGCGTCTACCAGATCGAGGGCGCCGACGCAGCCTCCTTCCTGGATTCGGTCTGCAGCAATTCGGTCGGCTCGCTCCGCCCGGGCGAGAGCCTTTACACCCATTTCCTTAGCCCGGATGCGGACGTCATCGACGACACCCTGGTCTACCGGCGTACGGCCGACAAATTCCTGATGGTGGTCAACGCCTCCAATGACGACAAGGACCTGACCTGGCTAGAAGCCGTCCGGGACGGCAAGGTCAAGGTGGATGCCACCCGCCCGTGGGCGCGCGTTTACGGGTACAAAGCCGAGATCCGAAACCTGCGCGACCCGAAGGCCGGCGCGGACATGCGGGTGGACATCGCCCTGCAGGGCCCCAAGAGCCGCGACATCCTGCTGGCCATGGGCGTCAGCGCCGAAACCCGCAAGCGCCTCCTGGCCCTCGGCCGGACCGAGCTGTGCGACGCAAAAGTCGGCGGCTTCGACCTGATCGTCTCCCGGACCGGCTACACCGGCGAGAAGATGGCCTTCGAGCTGTTCGTCCACCCGGAAAAGGCGGTCGAGCTGTGGACCGCCGTCCTCAAAGCCGGCGAGAAGTTCGGCGTCAAGCCGGTCGGGCTGGGGGCGCGCGATTCCCTGCGCACCGAGGCCGGGCTGCCGCTCTACGGCCACGAAATGGGTCTGGGCTCCGGCAAGGCCGGCGAGCGCGACCTGGGCGTAGGCGAGGCCGGCTTTGGCGGCTACGTCAAGCTGAGCAAGCCCTGGTTCATTGGACGGGAGGCCTACGTGGCCCGCGAGCTCGCCCGCAAGGGCGTGGTGGTGCGCTTCCAGTTCCCCGAGAAGGGCGTGCGCATGGCCCACAACGGCGATCCGGTCCTGGACAAGCGCGGCAAGGTGATCGGCTGGGTGACCAGCTGCGCCGCCGACAAGGACGGCACCCTGACCGGCCAGGCCTACGTCGAGCTGAAGTACGCCGCCGAGGGGACGCCGATCTACGTCTTCCAGAGCGCACCCCAGGAGGCGGGTCCCGCCCCGGCCGAGTTGAAGCTCGGCGACAAGGGCTTGGTGCCCACCGAGGCGCTGGTCCTGGCGAGGTTCCCGAAGTTGTAGTCAACGGACCAGATAACGGATTAACGGACCAAAACGGATGCCGGGCGGCAGGTCGATGACCTGCCGCTGTTATTTACATTTGTCTACAAATAGTAAATACTTGTCAGCAGGCAATAATTCATGCATAATAGATTCGACATTGGAAGATGATTCGATGAAAAAACCAGGGATTGCCATTCCAAAGAAGAAGATCGATGAATTCTGCCTGCGCTGGAAGGTGGTGGAGTTCAGCTTGTTCGGCTCGGTGCTGCGGGAGGATTTTCGTCCCGATAGCGACGTGGATGTACTGGTCAGTTTTGCCCCGGACGCAAAAGTAAGTCTGTTCGATCTGGTGGAAATGCAAGACGAGCTAAAAGCCATCTTCAAGCGCGAAGTGGATCTGGTGGAAAAGGATGCGCTGGAAAATCCCTTTCGCCGGCGTGAGATTCTAAACACAGCACAGGTGATCTATGCGGCCTGAAGAACAGCCGTTGGCTTATTTGTGGGATATGCGTGAAGCGGCCAGGGATATCGCCACGTTTGTGAAAGGGATCGGGTATGCCGAGTTCATCCAAAACCGGATGATTCGCTACGCGGTGGAGCGGCAGTTATTGGTCATCGGGGAAGCTGCCAACCATATTTCAGTACAGTTCCGGGAAAACCACCCTGAAATCCCATGGCAGCCAATGATCGGCCTGCGAAATATACTCGCACATGAATATGGCGAGATAAAGGTCGATCGGATTTGGAATGCCGCGACTGCCAGCGTGCCCGAATTGCTCAAGGTATTACAGCCACTGATTCCTGAGTTATAGGCGTCTACCGTGGGAATTGGAGTAGCGAGGTTCCCGAAGTTGAGACGCACAAAGCGGTCGTCAGCGCCATTGAGATGTTCCGCAAGACGCTCGACCGCGCCAGCGCCGGCGACAACGTCGGCCTCCTGCTCAAGGGCGTCGGACGGGAGGAGGTCCAGCGCGGCGACCTGCTGTCTGCCAACGAGCAGACCGCCAGCGGGCAGGACTTCAGCTGGAAGCCGTAATAAAAACAGACAAGCCCAGAGACCGAATAATTGCTCGACAAGGTATAACTTCCGGTTGGAGAATGTATCATGCTATCAACAATCACCAAGGTCAGTAAAAAACCTTTTTTTTATCCGCTGGTGTTATTCCTCGTCGGGTTAGCCAGTTATGGATTATTACTGTCAAAGTCCGGATTTTATTGGGATGATTGGGAAAGCGTGTATCTATCCGCCCTCCACAATCCTGGTGTTAGCATCCATTATTTCAGCGAGAGGCCTCTTTCAGTCCTGATTTATCTGCTCCTTTTTCCGATCACGAAAATGACACCGCTAACCTGGATCATCGTGGAATTCGGGTTACGGTGGATCGGGATATTGGGAATATATTATGCGCTGTGCCAAGTCTGGCCAACGCGGATTTTTCAAAATCGCTGGATCGGAATCTTATTATTTGTTTTTCCTGCGTTCCTAAGTCAGCCGATCGCACTTTGCTACAGCCGACATTTTGCTTCCTTTGCACTATACGGAATCTCTCTCTCCCTGACATTCCTTGCACTCAAAGACCAGAAGCGTTTTTGGCTATGGATGTCTCTGTCGGTCCTCTCCGGATGGGGACAGATATTTATGATCGAATATTTTATCGGTTTAGAGATCCTTCGACCGGTGCTGATCTGGTTCTTCCTGGAACAGCAGGAGAATCTCAATAAAAAAGCTGCTCTAAAAAAGACTTTCCTGCTTTGGTCACCATTCATAGTCGGTTTGCTCGTCTATTTCTGGTGGAGATTTGTGAGCCTGCCCCAGAGCCTAAGCGGAAGTGATCCGAATAATCCCAGCCTATTGAAAGCATTTCTGCACTCACCCTTCCAGATAATGGTGAAGCTTTTAGGTATGTCCTTACAGGACTTGTGGTATCTAGTCTGCGCGATTTGGGCAAATGGATTTACGACAGAAAAATTTGCCTTCCTGCATTCGAAGATCGCCATCCTTGCCTGGACTCTTGCCATCCTCGCATCAAGTCTGACTGTGTTCTATCTCCAGATATCCAAACCAACGGATGATCAAACAGGGAAAAATAAAGTCTTTCTCCAGATGCTCCTGCTAGGATTTCTTGCCTTCTTCGCAGGCGGAATTTCAGTTTGGGCAACGGCGCGGCAGATAACCATCGGCAAATGGTCCGACCGCTTTGCGTTGGCTCCCCTGGTTGGAGCTGCCATCCTGATCGTGTGTGTGATCGATTGGTTAATGCGGACCCGTGGGCAAAAACAAGCGCTCCTATCCTTCCTTCTGGCAATATCAATCGCCATCCAAATATTCAATGTGAATGATTTTCGCACGGATTGGGCGCTCCAAAAAGGTTTCTATTGGCAGTTGGCCTGGCGGATCCCGGCGTTGAAACCCGGAACCGCCATTATCGGAAGAGGAACCCTGACAGATAAAAGTTCCTATTATGATGGAATATATATCGTCAATCTACTCTTCGACAAGCAGGTTAAAACAAACC
>DATJPX010000084.1:0-14069 GCA_035506155.1 Anaerolineales bacterium | reverse complement strand
GTAGTGCTTGGCGCGGTTGAAAGCCCACTCGAGCGAGTTGGCCTGTCCCTCGCCCAGACCCTTGCGGCCGCGCGGCTGGAAGCTTTCGAAGGTCAGGTCGCGCAGCTCGTCCAGGTGGCTGAGGGAGAAGAGGCGCTCGCGGACCGTCTGGGCGACCGCGCCCTGGCGGCAGACGCAGATGTCCAGCTTGCCAAAATCGGGTGAGCCGGGCTCGGCCTCGCGGCGCAGGTAACCCAATCCGTGGCAGTGAGGGCAGTTCGGATCGCCCAGACTGGGAGCCGCGGCGCTAATGCTTGAGGAAGTCTTCGACTTTGCGCGTGACGTCCCGCCCGCGAGGTTCTTTAGCGTCTCGTCGATCTTGCTCTTTGGCATGACCTTCTTCCTTCCAGCGGCGTAAAATCGCTTCCACGTATTTCCAGCTGCGCTTGTTCTGCTTGACGGCTTCGCCGAAGGCTTCGGTGATCCACCCGGGTGGATAGGTCTGCTCGGCGTCTTTCAGGGCGTCCGAGAGCAGGGGCGTCAGCGGGCCGATGTTCTCCTCGTAGAGCCTGAAAATGTTCGGGCGCTCGGGCGGCGGTGCGGCGGGACCCTTGCGGGCAGAACCGCGCCAGTCCCCTTTTTGCATGGCCTCGGCGGCGGCGCGGCCGCGCGGCGAATTGAGGAAGTAGAAACCGCCCTCATCATTTTTCACCAGAAGCAGGGTGCCGCGCCGGATGGCTTTCTCCAGTCCCGAGTCGAGCGCCGCATCCCCAAGGCCGGCGAGGAAGGCTTTATCCTCGACGAGCTCGCTGCGGCACAGGGACCGGAAGCGGCCTTCCATGTGCTCGATGCGCCAGAAGAAATACAAGGTCACCTTGAGCTCGTCCGCATCCTCGATCTCGTTCAGCAGCTGGCGGAAGAACGTCTCAGGGACCTGGGTGAAGGTTTCTTGATCGGTAAAGCCGGTGAATTTTTTCATTCTGCATATCTTCCTCTCCCGCTTGCGGGAGAGGGTGGGGTGAGGGGTCACATCTGCGAGAAATCCACGCTGCGGGTGGCGGCATCGACGAACTTGGCCAAGTGGTTCATGAAGACCAGCTCGACGCTGCCGGTCGGACCGTTGCGGTGTTTGGCCACGATGATCTCGGCCACGTTGTTCTTGACGGTATCCTTCTCATACTGGTCGGGCCGGTAGATGAACATGACGATGTCGGCGTCCTGCTCGATCGAGCCGGATTCGCGCAGGTCGGAGAGGACCGGGCGCTTGTCGGTGCGCTGCTCGACGGCGCGGCTCAACTGGGCGGCCGCCAACACCGGGACATTCAGCTCGCGCGCCAGCACTTTCAGATTGCGGGAGATATAAGAGACTTCCTGGACGCGGTTCTCGTTGCGGGTGTCGCCGCCCATCAACTGGATGTAATCCAGGATGACCAGGTCGAGGCCGTATTCCATGTGCAGCCGGCGGCACTTGGTTCTTAGCGCAAGTGGAGTAATGGCGGGCGTGTCATCCAGGTAGATATGGGTGTCGCCGAGCACTTCGATGGCGTGGGTGAGCAGCGGCCACTCGTTCTCGTTGAGCTTGCCGTTGCGCAGGCGCTGCGAGTCGATCCCGGTCTCCTGGGCCAGCAGGCGCTGGACGACCTGCTCGTTGGACATTTCGAGCGAGAAGATGGCGACGTGTTTCTTGTGCAGCAGGGCGGCGTTCTTGGCCACGGAGAGGAGGAACCCAGACTTGCCCTGGCCCGGGCGCCCGGCGATGATCAGCAGGTCGGAGGGCTGCAAGCCGGTCAGCATGCGGTCCAGGTCCATGAACCCGGTCGGGACGCCGAAGATGTCCTCGGGGCGCTTGGCCAGTTCGTCGATCCGGTCATAGTAATCGCTCAGGACGGCCGAGATCGGCTGGAGGTCCTTCTTGAGGCGCCGCTCGCTGACGTTGAAGATGGCCTTCTCGGATTCCTCGATGACGTTCTCGACCGATTCCTGCTCGTTGTAGGCCAGGGTGGCGATGGTATTGGCGGAAGTCAGCAGCCGGCGGCGGATGGCGGCCGCCTCGACCATGCGTCCGTATGCCTCGGCGTGCAGCGAGGTCGGGACCTGGTTGAGCAGGGCCGTCAAATACGCCGGGCCGCCGATCTCCGCCAACTGGCCGGCGCTCTCCAGCTCCTCCGAGACGGTCAGAAAATCCAGCGGGATGCGCTTCTCGTGCAGGCGGGTAAAGGCTTCCCAGATCCAGCGGTGGCGGACGATGTAGAAATCGTCCGGCTGCAAGAACTGGGCCAGGTCGTAGTAAGCTTCGGGATTGATGAGCACTGCCCCCACAACGGCTTCTTCGGCTTCACGATTGTGGGGGGTGACGGAGGCGGATGTTACAGTGGTCCCTTCGACGGGCTCGGGGCGCCGGCTCAGGGGCTCTTCGGGAGGAGGTGGGTTGGCCATTTATCTTTCCGGTCGGGGCGGAGGGATCGGATGCCCGGTTGCGGGTCCGCGGATTTGTCTACGATTTGGGCTTTTCTTCATCCCCTGGGTCATCCTTGAGCTTTTTCAGGAAGTCCTCGAAGACGTCCAGGCCTTTTTCGCTTTCCTGGCTTTCCGTTCCAGTCTCGGACGAGCGCGGCAGGGGCCGGGTTTTATCTTCGCGGGTTTCCGGCCCGGTATCGGCCTGGATATCCCGCTCGGGGACGATCCCGGCGGCGTCCATCACGTCCTGGCTGACCAGGATCGGCACATGGATGCGGACGGCCAGGGCGATGGCGTCCGAGGGGCGTGAATCGATGTCGAGGATTTTTCCATCCGCTTCGACGACGATGTTCCCGAAGAACGTGTCCTCTTTCAAGGAGACGATCTCGACCCGCAGGATTTTACCCTTCAGGAGGGTAAAGACGTTCTTGAGCAGGTCGTGGGTGAACGGGCGTGATACCTCCACTTCCTGCAGCGCCACCGTGATGGCTTCGGCTTCGAACTGACCGACCCAGATGGGCAGGTACCGCTCGACTTCCGTCTGGCGCAGGACCACCACCCGCTGGGGCGACATCAGGCTGACGCGTACGCTGTCTATTACAACTTCGACCATGTCGGACATAGGGACTCCAATAAGTATCGTTATTTTAGCACAACCCATCCCTGAAAAAGTACCCGCCTCCGGTCAGTTTCCAGATCGCGTCGCATCGACTATAATTGCGCCCAGTGTCACAAACGGGTAACGGGACTGGAAGATCATCGGGAGGAACTGTCATGTTTGTCGAAGATCAGATCGCCGCGTTGCGCCAGCAAAAGGTGGAAAGCCCCCTCGCTTGGCTGATTTGTTTCGAAGGACGGCCGCTGCAAGGGATCCCGCCGAAGGGAAAAGGGCCTCACCTCCTGCTCTTTTCGACGGAGGCCCGGGCGCAGGCCTGCATCGCCGGCCGGAAGAAATATTACGGGGAAGAACCGCTTGCGGTGATCGGCGTCGATTCGCCGGACAGCCTCAGAGGATTGGCGCTCAATCCTTCCGGGGACGCGCGCTATGCCGCCCCGCCGTGTGGGCTGGTCCTTGATTTCGACTACTCGACCAAAAAAGCCCGTAAAGTATTGGCCCCTGCTGTCGTTGGCCGGAAATCGCCGGCCGATCTCGTCGCGGCATTGGGGATCAAAACGAATATCCCGGCGGCGGTTCCGGTCCCGCCGCCGGCACCCGCGGTGGAGCCGAACCCGGTTCCTGCACCCCTGCCTTCCCGACAGCGCGCAGCTACGCCGCCCCCTCCCCGGCCCAAGAAGAAGAGTGCGCTCGTGGCCGTCCTGATCACATGTGGCATTCTGTTGCTGCTTTGCTTGTTGGTCCTGTGCATCGGCGGCGTCTGGTATGGGGTTAGCCGGGGGATCATCCCGGTGCCGCCCTTCCTTGCCACCCCGACGCCCACCCCCCTCCCGGCTTCCTGGGAGACCAATACGCGGGACGATTTCAGCGCGAACCTGAACGGCTGGCCGATCGGTTCGGATAACGGCCAGTACGGCAGTTCCTACCTGAGCATCATGAACGGTAAGTTGATGTGGGAAGTGGACTCGATCAAGGATTGCTGGTATTGGTGGTATCCGGATCTCCCCAATGTGTCGGATTTCGATATCTCCGTGGACGTCCAGCGGACGGGAGGCTCGACCACTGGAGATTATGGCATCATTTTCCGAAGCAATTCGGATAATGATGCTTTTTACTACGTTGCCCTCAACGACACCAACCAGCGATTTGGAATGTTCTTATACCAGTACGATACCTGGAATACGATCGTCGATTGGAAATTATCCAAGGCCATCAAGCCCGGGGCCGTCAACCGCCTGGATGTGACTGGCACCGGCGGCCATTTTGTCATTTCGATCAACGGGAAGGTCGTTGGGCAGGCGGACGATTATCAATTGCCGACGGGCAAATTCGGGATTCTCGCCAAGCTGGTGGATTCGAGCGACAAGATCCTGCTCGAATACGATAATCTGGTTTTGCATGGCAACAAATAATCCGAGGAGAAAAAATGAATTCATCCTATCAACCCGGCACACTGGCCCCGCTCGTCCCGAAACCGGCTAAATCGGGCAAGTCCAGGAAGGGATTGTGGATTGGCTTGGTGGTCGGCCTGGTCGTGCTGTGCTGTGCCGCAACCGTAGCTGCCGGCGTGATCGAGCGTAACCGGATCGCATCCCTGTTTCAGCAGCTTGGTTCCAAAAGCCCCGTGTCTTTGGGGACCCATTCCCTGCAGGCGGAGAATGATATCTGGCTGGTGAAGGTGCTTTCCGTCGAGACGAGCGCCGATAGCCTCTACGACTCCCAGGGAAGTTACATCACCCCGAAATCAGGTTTCAACTTCCTGGTCGTCAAGACTCTGGTTGTCAACAAGACGACGGATTCACAGACATTCACCATGGGCATGGGCGGCGGTGGGGCGACCCTCAAGGGGGCGGATGGGACGACCTACAGCCTTTCAGCGGTCAACCGGGGCGGTTCGATCACTATCAACGCACCCAATACGCTCAATATGCTTTACATCTACCCGAATTCACCGGACGGCGAGAGCATTGATTTCTACTTTGCCGTACCGACCGGGGCGCGGCCGGCCAGCTTCACTTTCCTGGACATGTCCCCGATCTCTCCGCTGCCGACCCCGTAAGCCGGCCGGAGGAGAAGCAGGAAGTCAAAAAGCCTTGCCTGGAAATGGCAAGGCTTTTTTGTATCCGGCAAATATACTGGTCAGCCCGCAAAAGGGAAAGTGGGTATGCCCTCGACATCCGGCTGGACCCGGAAGAGGCCGCCGGAGAGGGGGTATTGCGCCAGCTGGTCGGCGGTCATGCCCTTGCGGGCCGAGGTGACGTACAGGTCGCACAGGTCCGCCCCGCCGAAGGCGCAGGAGGAGACGTTCAGCGCAGGGAAGGGAATCATCACGAGCAGCCTTCCTGTGGCCGGGTCCCAGCGGGTCAATTTGGCCCCGCCCCACATCGCCACCCAGAGCATCCCCTCGGAGTCCGAGGTCATTCCGTCCGGCCAGCCCAGCTCGGGCGGGACCGAGAGAGCCGGGCGCGGGTTGGCGATGTCGCCGGAGGTCAGATCGTAATCGTACGCCATGATCGCACGGGTGGGCGTATCGATGAAGTAAAAGGTGCGGTAATCCGGGCTCCAGGTCAGGCCGTTGGAGATGCGCGTCCCGCTGAGCAGGGTTTTCAGCGTGCCGTCCGGGGCGAGCGAGTAGAGGGCCCCGGTCGCCTCGACCTCGGCGTCGTCCATGCTGCCGGCCAGGAAACGCCCGGCCGGATCGCATTTGCCGTCGTTGAAACGGTTTCCGGGCAGTCCCGCTTCGGGCGCGACCAGCCGGGTCAGCCTCTCGGTGGATGGGTCCAGGGTGGCGAATCCATGCCGCAGGCCGAGCGCCAATCCGCCGGAGGTGCGCGGCGCCGCGCAGCCCAGGAATTCGCCGAGGGCGATCGAGCGGTCCGATCCGTTGGCCGGATCGAAGATATGCAGCTGTCCGGCGTGGATGTCGACCCAGGATAGCAGGCCGGTGCGGGCGTCCCAGGCAGGCCCTTCGCCCAGGTCGGCCCGGGAGTCGAGGATGAGTTCGGGGGCGTAGTCCATAAGCGGCTATTATGCCTTAAAAACCGGATCCTTGAGGCGCGTGATCAGGACCGCACTGACCAACATCAATCCGAGCGCCAAAAGCAATGCCGGGGTAAAGGCCCCGTCCTTCGCCTTGAGCGCCTCCATGATGTAGACGAAGACGACCGAGGCTTGGCCGAAGAGCTGGATCAAGCCGTTGGAGGTCCCTTCGGGGGTCGGGTGGGTGATCTCGGCGGCGTATTGCATGCCGATCGGGCTGGTGCTGACCAGGAAGAAGCCCAGCACGAAAGCCGAGACGAGCAGCAGCCAGAGCTGGGTGGCAAAAGTCAGCCCGACCAGGCCTGGGATGGCCAGCAGGAAACCAAGCAGGATGTAGCGGCGGCGCTTGTGTTGCTTGTCCGAGAAGGGCGGGATGGCGACCGCGCCGATCACCCCGCCGGCCAGCATCAGGGCGCCGAGCGTCCCGGCGTCGGTGGGGTTGAAGCCGCGCGGGCGGATGATGTTCTCGACCCAGGTGGTGACCCCGTTGAAAATGCCCATGCCGATGAAGGAGACGAACAGGTAGAACCAAAATTCCTTGATCTTGAGGGCGTGCTTGAGCCCGTCGAGCATCAGGGCGCGCACCTCCTGTCCGGGCGGGCAAGGCGGGGTGGCGGGTTTTTCGCGTGCCAGGATCAGGAACAGGACCGCTGAGAAGGCCGCGATCCCACCGTAGATTAGCTGGACGGTCGGGATGGGCAGGCTCTCGATCAGGATGGGCGTCAGGACCATGCCGAGGGCGGTCCCGACCAGGTTGGCCAGGGTGACCAGGCCGACGGCGGTGGCGCGCTCCTCGATGCTGAACCACTGGGCTGGGACCTTGGTCCAGGCGTTCAGCAGGAAGGGCTGGGCGATCGCCACGCCGATCGTGCTGATCAGCACCAGCAGGTAGTTCGTCCCGACCAGGCCGCGCACCACCCCAAAGATGCCCATCAGGATCGCGCCGAGGCTGACCGTCAGGCGGAAGCCGTATGTGTCGATGGCCCAGGAGACCGGGATGGAGAGTGGGATGAAGGCCATCATGAAGGTCATTGCCAGCAGGCCGATCTGCAGGTCGGTCACGCCGTAGAATTTTGCGGCCGGCCCGGTGATGGGGGCGTAGCCGATCCAGAGCATCTGGATGGTCAGGTTGATGAACATGAAGACCGCCAGTACCACCCAGCGGTAGCCGTACAGACGGAATGTCTTATCGGTCATGCAGCCTCCTTGTCGGGGCACGATATATCGTGCCCTTACAACAGGATATCGTGCCCTTACAGATTGTCGAGATGCCAGCCTTCGAGTTTCTCAGCTGGTGCGATGGATCGAACGCGCCAGGCTCCCCGGCCAGCCAGGGACGGGCGCAGCCAGGTGGAGAGACTTTCCCGTTCGTTGACGAAGACTTCCACCACCGAGTGGTCGATAAAAATGTGCAGGGATAGCGGCTCGGAAGGATCAAAACGCTCCAGCTTGCGCTTTTCGTTGAGCACACGCAACCCGGCACTGGTCGAGTCCACGGTCAGGGGATACTCGCGCTGATCGTCTTGCAAGAGAAAGCCGACCGTGGATTGTGCGCCTGCCGGAAAGGTCGCCCGGATCTCGATGCAGTTGCCCACCACGGCGGCGGACCAGTCGATCGGCGCTCTCCGCAGGGAACGCAGCCCGGCGGCTGGGACGATGCGCGGTCCAGCGCTGCCGAGGGTGATCTGGCGTGGCAGGCTCAAGCAACCGTGCCAGGCGCCGTTGCCGGGGACCTTGAGCCAGCCGACCAGCTTGTAGCCATCCTCGCCGTCGATGAAGGTGTTGGTGGCGTAGAAATCCTTGCCGTGGTCGAGATCGAACCATTGATCAGGCAGGAATTTGTCGTTCTCGAGCCTGCCGACGGCATAGCGGACTTGCCCATAGGGTGAGACGATCAGCACGTAGCGCTCGCCGAACTTGAGCATGTTCGGGCACTCGACGCCTTTCTCCTCGTGCTGGTAGAGGACGCCGCGAAAGGTCCAGGTTTCCAGATTGGGCGAAGAGTACAGATAGACGCTGCCGCCCTTATCGCCGAAGTATTTTCCGGCCAGGACCATGCGCCATTCGTCGCCATCTTTCCAGACATACGGGTCGCGCCAGTCGTAGATCTTGCGGGGATGCTGGGATTGCCTGACGATGGGATTGTTCGCGGCGCGTTCCCAGTGCATCAGGCCGGCATCGCCGCGCGCCGTCCACTGCTGGGCGCCGCGCCAGACGTTGGCCAGCCCGAGCCGGCCGCCGATGCTGGTGTAGAAGATGACCGGCGTGCCGCCGTCGTTCACGCAGCAGCCGGAAAAACAGTGCTGCTCGTCTTTCTCGTATGCCGGTGTAAGCGCAATGGGGAGATGTTCCCAGCGCGCCAGGTCGGGGCTCTTGGCGTGGCCCCAGTGAATTTTTCCCCAGTGTGGAGCGTACGGATTGAGCTGGTAGAACAGATGGTATTCGCCATCGATGAAGATGGTGCCGTTGGGATCGTTCATCCATTGGGCGGGCGCGGCAAAGTGATAGCGCGGGCGCAGCGGGTCAGCCTGTGCGGCGGGGGTGGCATTTTCGAGGGCTTCCTGGGCAGCCTGGAATGACTTGTTCATGATCTGCACCCGTGGTTCCTGGTCTTTGGGTCGCTTGAAACAGCCTGGCCTGTTCTACCCGTGAACCAGCTTGACGCGTTCCTCGGTCAGGGCGCGCGCCTCGGCCATGGCTTCGTCCCTGTTCGTGATGGGGAAGCGGTTATGCAGCGGACTGAGCCTGGCTCCCCAACGGCTGGGCAGGACGAAGACGACCCAGACGACCCGGTACAAGAAACCGGTCAAGTGGCTGGCCTCGGCGACCTCCTCCAGCCCGGCATCGTCCCAGCCGCCCACCAGGGCATAGAAAAAGAAGAACACGGGCATGGCCGGCAGCAGGCCGATGAAGAACAGCACGATGCTGCTGATGTCGTCGCCCTTCCAGACCAGTTTGGCGATCAGGCTCAGGAACAGGTAGTGCAGCCCGGCGGCCAGGATCGGTGCGGCCAGGGATTGCCAGAAATAGAAACGCTGCGGGAAACAGGTCCGGTCGGCCACAAAGTAGGCCACGATGCCGCGCGTCAGGATGCCGATGAAGTAGGCGATGATCAGGGCCTCGATCTGGAAGTGGGCCAGCAGGACGATCATCAGGCCGATGCGGATGGTCTGCTCGACCACCACCATGGAGGCGCGCAGGACCGGGTGGTTCGAGCCCAGGAAGATGGCATCTCCCAGCCAGCCCAGGAACTGGATCGAGCCGAAGATGGAAAGCGGAATGGCCAGCACGGCGGCGCGCTGGAACTCTGGTCCGGACGAGCCGATGATGAACTTGGGCGCCACCACCAGCAGGATGGCGCACAGGGCCGCGCTGGCGATCGCGCCCCACTTGTAGGATTGGACGCTGTAATACTGGCACAGTTTTTTGTAGCCGTGCGAGAGCGCCTCGGAAATAGCCGGCATGACCCCGTCGAACAGATTGGTGGAAACGCTGAACGCCACCAGGAAATTCCCGGCCAGGATCCAGTTGCCCCAGGTCTCCGAGTAATTGACCAGGCCGTTCTGGGTCACCCAGATCTCGAGCGCCCCGCCGGCCGCCACCAGGGTCCCGCCGAGCATCTCGAAGAAGCCGAAGCGGAAGGTCTCCTTGATGATGCTCCAATCGAAGTGGGCCATGAAGATCACGCTGGCCTTGTAGCCGATCCGCCGGTAGAGCCAGAGCGCCAGCATGAAGCTGCACAGCTCCAGGGCATACGCCGCCGCGCCCATGCCGAGCACGCCGCCCATGGAAGCGCCGATGGCCGGATGGGCCTTGCCCCAGGCATAGAAGATCGGCACCAGCGCCAACTGGGTCAGGATCGGCAGGACGATCGCCCAGGCCGCGTCGATGTAGCGGGCGTAGTCGTTGCGCTGGAGGGCGTTCAGGGTGTTGCGCATGACTTGGTAGAAGCCCGGGATTTGGATCATCGAGTGGATGACGATGCTCCAGGCGAAGAGCGCATACGGCGTGCGGACCAGGCCGGTGCTGGTCAGCGCCACCACCAGGGCCACCTGGATCGCGCCCGAGAGCGCCTGCCACCAGACGTAGACCTGCAGGTATTTGAAGCCGCGCCGCGGGTCCGAGACGCGGTACTGGCTCAGGAATTTCATCGAGGCCGCGGCCGTGCCGAGGTCCCAGACCGCCCAGGTCAGGCCGAAGAACTGGGTCACACGGCCCCACATCCCCAGCGCCTGGGCCGACGGCAAAATGAACTGCGGCAGGATCAGGTTCTGGTAGATGATGAGCGGGATGAACATGATGATGCCGATGCCCATGCCCACCATCAGACCGGAGAGTGGGCGGTGGTAGCCCACCTTTTCCCACTCGGTATGCTCCTCCTGTGCCTCGAACTTGCTCTTATCGGCGACGAGCGTATCCAGCGCTTCGGGGTGTTTCAGGCTGTAGCGCCGCACGATCACGAAGGCCCCGTAGAAGAAGACCAGCTCCGCCCCCAGGAAGACGAACAGCGCATTGCGGTCCTTGGCATGTGGGACCGGCGAGACCGGATAATCGGCGAACGAGAGCGGCTGGGCGCCGGCGGCGCGTTCCACCAGGTGGTAAACGAGATAATTGAAATAGCCCCATTCCTGGATCTGGGGGTTGGCGCCGTCCGTGAGTGAGGCCGTCAGCAGGTACGCGTTCGCAGAGAGCTGCCAAAGGACCCCCTCGCCGTCCTCGTAGGCCGAGACAAGCGTCGGTGAGCCGAGGCCCTGCACGGCGACGCGCTCGCGCACCTGCGGGGCACCGTTCCAGACGATCTCCGTCAGCAGGGCATCCTTGGCGCCTTTGGCGTTCGTCAGGCTGACGGCGTCCTCGGCGTACTTCAGCGTCACCGGCTGGCCGAGCAGGGTTTGCAGGTCCGCCTGGGAAGTATCCTTGCTCAGCACCAGTACCAAACCGGCGCCGGTGTGCATGCGTGTCGCCAGGGCAGCCGGGTCCGGGATGGAGCCGTTCAGCACGAGCACATCTGCCTGGGCCGGATCGTCCACCAGCGTGTATCCCGCCAGGACGAGGGCGGTCTTGACCCCGCCCTCCGGGCCGGCATAGAAGACGTTGCGCTTCACCAAGGTGGCCGGCTGCTTCGGAGAGCAGGCGGTGAGGAGAATGGCGAGCAGGACGAGCACGGGCAGGACTTTGCGCATGGCACACTCCGGTCTTGGATTTGGATTTCGAACGCGATCACCGATCTACGAGTGTATCCGAAAAAACTCTCGCGAAACGATTCGCCACAGACAAACACGGATAAACGCCGATCTTTGTGTTCACCTGCGGTAATAATGGGTTTTCAGACACTCTCTAACGATCCAGTCCCCAATCTTTGCGATACTGTTTCCATAAGTCAGCCAGGAAATGCCACTGGGCTTCGCTGGGACTCTCCAGCGTAGACTCGGTCCGATCGACGAAGTACAGGGCCGGGATGCCGAGCTGCGGCTGGACCTGGGCGTAGTCCCACCACTCTTGCAAGGTCGTGGAAGAGGCGTTGTCGGTGTCGACCAACTCCCAGCCGGCCAGGCGGGCAATGCGGGCACGCGTGCGCATCACTTCGGGGACGTCGCGTGTGCCGGGGAAGAGGTCGTTCAGGCGCAGCACGTCGGAGGATTCGCGGAAAAGCGGGTTGGGCGTCTGGCTCTCGATGAAGGCGTCGGGTTTGTGCTTGTGGGCTTCGTCGTAGACGATCCACTGCCAGCGGCGCAGGGCCTCGATGCCGTAGATGGCCGGATTCGCCATCTGCGCGCCCGGTTCCGTGGTCAGCCCGGCGATCCAGTCCTCTTTGAAGCCGTCTGCGCCGACATCCACGATCAGGCGGCGGATCTGCTTGCGCAGGAAGGCCTCGTAGTCCGGGTTGCCGGCGTCCGCGCCGGCCAGCATCTCGTCCACCTTGACGCACCAGGCTTCGTCGATCCCTTCGGCGTGATGGCCGGGGATCCAGAGGACCACGTGCCGCCCTTTGGCGTGCTGGGCGGCGATGAAGCCGGGCAGGTCGGGCCACTTGGCGGCGTCGATCTCCAAGGTGCCGTACTCGCGCATCCACTTGTCGTCGATGACGACGGTCCCGAAGGGAATGCCCCGGGCTTCGACCGCGGCGAGCCATTTTTCGTAGTTCGCCTGGGTGCAGGCTTCCGCGGCGGTAACGCCGGTGGTCTTGCTCAGGACGGTCTGTTCGGCCCAACCGCAGAAGACCGGCTCGCGCTGCCAGGCTGCGTTAGGATACGGGCGCTGCGTGCCGAACCCTTGCCGGTCGATCCAGCCGATATAGCGCTCGAGCGCCTCGAACGGGCTGAAGCCGAAATGAATGGCCAGCACTGGCGAGGCGAAGTCGCCGTCGAGCTGGCGGTAGCCGTTGTAATTGACGTGGAAGGTCGCCCCGCCGGAGCGTGCCCCGCTGAAATCCAAAGCGTTGAAGCGGTATTGACCCGGCCTCTCGCCCAAGCCAACACCGGCCCAGGCTGATCCGGAGCCGAAGGCCAGCCAGAGCGGCGGCGGGCAGAACAGGCGCGCCATCTGCTCCGGGAGGTAGGCGCCCATGATCGACATCTCGAAGAAGACGATGTTGGCCATTTCGTTGCGAACACCCAGGGACTGCGGCATGGTCGCATCCTGGTAGAACGTGTTGGCGTGGTTGACGCGCGGCGTGAAGACCTCGCGCGGGTAGATGGTGGCGTGATGCTCG
Organism: Anaerolineales bacterium; assembly: GCA_035506155.1. Lineage (GTDB taxonomy): Bacteria > Chloroflexota > Anaerolineae > Anaerolineales > Villigracilaceae > UBA877. The sequence continues at coordinate 1,266 of DATJPX010000084.1, read as the reverse complement.
GCGCCGGGATCGGTCGGGTCACCCCAGCCGGAAAGGGCCCGGTCTGAGAAGAAATGGCAGCGCCCCAGCGCCCCCTTCCCGCTGGCGAAGTGCTGGAATTCGATCCCCTCTTCGCTGAGCGTCCAGCGGAATGCCCGGTTCGACCACAGGTCGCTGGCGGCCGAGGCCTTGATGATCACCTCGTCGCCGGCTGGCTCGCAGGAATCCAGGCGGACTTCGGAGAGCCCTTCCTCGGCCTCCGGCGTCCCCAGTCCGGCCGCCAGCGGCAGGCGGAGCATGTTCCGCCCTTCGCGCGTGATCAGCAAGCCGGGCGTGGATTCGGTCTCGAGCCGGGCCGTATACTGCCTGGCTTCGATAAGGACGTGGTGGGAGGCGCGGGTTAATTTCACGGGATATTCCTTTGGTTGCCAACCCAAAAGGTACTGGCCTCGAAGTGAACTCGGGGTCGTTCCCTAGAGCGTGTTATGGACTTTCATAGGACATGAGCCATCAGGTGAATGAAATTTTTGGCCATCATGATTGCGAACGCCAGGTAGCTGAGACCTGCAAGGGTTTCGGGCAGGCGTTCGTAGTCACGCGCCAAGCGGCGAAAACGAGCCATCCAACCGAAACTTCGTTCGACGACCCAGCGGCGCGGCAGGAGCACAAAGCCTTTCTTCGCCTCGGGCAGCTTCACCACGATCAACCGCAAGCCTTGATCTTCAGCGGCCTGGGCAGGCTCATCGCCGGTATAACCTTGATCGACAAAGGCGACTTCGACCGAATTCCCAGTGACCTCCTGCACCTGTTGCGCCAATTCTCCGACTTGCGCTCGGTCTTGCTCGTTGGCTGGAGTGATGTGCAAAGCCAGCAGATGACCCAAGGTGTCCACCGCTATATGAGTTTTGCTCCCTTTTTTGCGCTTGGCGCCATCATATCCGGCGCGCCCACCGCTTTCCACCGTCGATTGCAACGTCCGGCTGTCAAAAATCGCCGCACTCGGGGTCTCTTTTCGCCCTTGGGCCAGTCGCAACAGGGCGCGCAGATCATTGACCATGGCCTCAAACACTCCCGCCCGGATCCAGCGCTGCGATTGTTGGTAGACCGTGTACCAGGGCGGCAGGTCGGTGGGCATAAAGCGCCATGGAGCTCCTGCACGCACAATCCAACGCAAACCGTTGAACACCTCGCGCAGACTGTACTCGCGTTGCGGCGCATCTTCTTTCATCAGGGTCAAATAAGGAACGATAAAAGCCCATTCGTCATCCGTCACATCGCTCGGATATC
>DATJPX010000083.1:0-2977 GCA_035506155.1 Anaerolineales bacterium | reverse complement strand
CCGAGGCGCTGGGGATCTCGAACGCGGCGGTCGAGCAGGAGCTGGCCGCGTTGGATACAGATCTGGCGGCGCGCGGCCTGAGATTGCAGCGCCATGCCGGACGCGTCCAACTGACCACCGCGCCGGAGACGGCCGAGCTGGTCGAACGGTTCCTCGGCCTGGAGGCCACCAGCCGGCTCTCGCGGGCATCCCTCGAGACCCTGGCGATCATCGCCTACCAGCAGCCGGTCACGCGTCCGCAGGTGGATGCAGTACGCGGGGTGAACAGCGACGGTGTGATGAAGTCCTTGCTGGGCAAGAACCTGATCCAGGAGGTCGGTCGGACCGAGGGGCCGGGCCGCCCGATCCTGTACGGCACGACCCCGGACTTCCTGCAGCATTTCGGGCTGGGCTCGCTGGGCGAGCTTCCGCCGCTCAACCTGAGCCTGCCTGAAAATGGCGCCGATCACGACGAGACACTGAAGGGATAGGCTGGCATGGAGGAACGCCTGCAAAAGATCCTGGCGCGGTCAGGCTACGGCTCACGCCGCAGCTGCGAGGAGATCATTTCCGCCGGACGCGTGCGCGTCAATGGCCGGCCGGCCGGGCTGGGCGACAAAGCCGATCCCGCCGTGGACAAGATCGTCGTGGACGGGCGGCAGCTCAAGGCGGCCGAGGAGCTGACCTATGTCGCCTTGTACAAGCCGCGCGGCGTGCTCTCGACCGTCTCGGAGCCTGACGGGCGGACGGCGGTGCGCGACCTGATCCCTTTGCCGGGAACGCTTTACCCGGTCGGCCGCCTGGATTTCGATTCCGAAGGTCTGATCCTGATGACCAACGACGGCGACCTGGCGAACCGCCTGACGCACCCGCGCTACGAGCACGAAAAGGAGTATCGCGTCCTGGTGGCGACCCACCCGGATGGGAACCAGCTGGCGACGTGGCGGCGCGGTGTGGTCCTGGAGGATGGCTACCGCACCCAACCGGCCGAGGTATACGTCGAGTCGAAGTACGGGAAAGGCGCCTGGCTGCGAGTCACGCTGAAAGAAGGCCGGAAACGGCAGATCCGCGAAATGGGCGCCCTGACCGGCTTGCCCGTGGTGCGCATCATCCGTGTGCGCATCGGTGATCTGCACCTGGGAAACCTCAAACCCAAGCAGTGGCGTGTGCTCACCCCTCAGGAGGTCGAGGGCCTGAAAAGGCCTCCCGCCAAAAAAGCGAAACCAGCCACAAGAAAGGCCCTGGACTTTGGCTCTTTTGAGCTAAAGGGATGAATGAAAATCGAGGCGGGAAGTGCTTGAAACGGCGCTTCCCGCTTTAGATTCGGGCAGCCGAAGCGAGAGCATTGTCCAAACCGGTCAACCAGGTCTCTTTTTTCCACCAGTTGTCCGCGGTGGTAGACCAAAGGGCCCGAAATTCAGTCTTGCCCCACAGGGCAGCCCGGTAGCTGCGCCACAAAGTGTTGAAAGACCAACGTTTGGCCCCCGGCCACCAGCAGGCAGGGGTGGCGGGACCATGCAGCAAGCCCCAGGTGCGGTAGCCCGCCAGGACCAGGAGCGCATAGCTCCAGGCACTCCATTGGACCGAGAGGACAGCCGCGCGAGTGTTCCAGCACTGTTTTTCGCCAATCCCCAAGCCGGTCTTCATTTCCCGATGAGCGACCTCGATCTCCCATCTCTGCCAGAGCCAGGTGAGCAACTGGTGGATGGGGAAAGGTAGTTGCCAACTTCCGTCTGGCTGCTGAGCCGCGGAGACCAGATAGAACGAAGGGTCGCGATCCTGGAAGTGCTGGGTGCGCTGGCCGACCTGGCGGTGCATGCCTTTCACCACGATCAGAAAGAGCGGTCGTTGGGGCAGGCCTTCGCGCACGAAAGGACCCAGGAGCTGGTAGCGCATCTGGATCCATTTGCCCCGCACCCGCACGGTTTGGGTGGGCCAGCGGCGCAGACCGGCGTGCAGCCAATCGGCGGGTCTGGGTGCCCGTTCGCCGTAGCTGGCCGGGCGTCCCGGTCCCGGGTGGACGTCTGGTTCAGGTAAAACAAACAAGGCCCGGTTGCGGGCCGTCCGCACGGCCAGGACGACCCCTTCCGGCAAGCCGCGCCACATCTCCAGGGTATCAAAACTGCCATCTGCCAGGGCCAGGACCGTCTGTTGGGCCCTTCCCAGCCCGTTCAATTGCGTGCGCAGCCAACCCAAAAAGCCCAGTCCGGCTTCCCATTCCCGGCAGGCTGGCGCCTCCGCCGGGACAGCTTTGGGTGGAAAGGCGGGTAGGAACCGTAATGGGATCGCTCGTGCATACCCGTCTTCCAACGGCGTCAGCCAGGCCCCGTGCAGAAAGCGTTGCGCTCGGTGGATCCCCGGCCGAAAGGCCGAGAAGCGGCTGTCCCTCAGCCAGCTCGTCCCCGGCATCTTCAGGCTGCTGCGGTGGATCGTCGTGCTGTCGATCGCTACACAGTACGGCTCAGCCTCGCTCACATGCTCCAACGTCTCTTTCAACAAACATTCATTCAGCACCCCCTCATCAAACCGCTTCCGACTGAACAGCCGATACCAGGCACTCCAGTCCCCATCCGTGATCCCCAGTGCCAGCAATTCTTGTGTGATCGTCTGCCTCGTAAAGTTGAACAGTTCCCCCAGTACCAGCCCCACCGCCCGTCGGTACGGTCGCTCTTGCCGAAACGCCGGGCGATGGGCCTGCATCAATTGCATCACCGCTCCAATTAATCTTGGTACTCCTTCCGATTCCGTGCTACCATTAAACATAGAAGCCTCCTGAGTTTTTGTATGTCTTCGCACACATACTTTACTCGGAAGGCTTCATTTTTTCAACTACCCCTGGAAAAAGGCCAAAGTCCAGGGCCAGTGGGCGGAACAGGGTTCGAAGAGCGACCTTGACATCCCCTTTCGGGGGCAGCGGTGGAAACGGAACCGGGATGGATCACCATCCCGGCCAGTGGGCGGAACAGGGTTCGAACCTGCGACCTCATCTGTGTAAGAG
>DATJPX010000082.1:0-12446 GCA_035506155.1 Anaerolineales bacterium | reverse complement strand
GCATGTCCAGCCTCCAACCGTGGGCAGTTTTACAGACCGAGGCGCCGGGAGTCTGGCGTGGGGTGAGTTCAATTTCCATCCCTATAATTATACGTGTATAATTGGCGCGCAGAGAGGACTTCATGGAGATTACCTGGTACGGACATTCCTGTTTTCGTTTGACCGAACGTGGCATGGCCACGGTCGTTTGCGACCCTTTCGATTCCGAAGCGGTGGGATACGTACCCCTCAAACTCAAGGCGGACATCGTTACGTCCAGTCACGATGCCGCAGGACACAATTGCCTGAACGCCGTCAAGGGCTATTCCCATGCCATTACGGGTCCGGGTGAGTTCGAGATCGGCAGCGTTTTCATCACCGGCGTCCAGATGGACGGCCTGGGCAAGAAGGCCGCCGACAAACCTCGCAACACCCTCTACGTTTTCGATTACATGGGCATTACCGTAGCGCACCTGGGCGACATGCGCTCCGTACCGCCGCAGAACGAGATTGAGGCCCTCGGGACCGTCCACGTGGCGCTCGTCCCGGTGGGCGGCGGCGCCGGCGGCGGGTTGAACGCGGCCAAGGCGGCCGAGATCGTCAGCCTGCTCGAGCCGAATATCGTCATCCCGATGCATTACCAGACGGCCGCTTCCAAGGTCCCGCTCGACAAGCTCGACAAATTCCTGAAGGAGATGGGCCTGCACGAGGCGGAAAAGGTCCCGACCCTGAAGGTGACCAAGTCCGGCCTTCCGGAAGAGACCAAGCTGGTCGTGCTGGATTACGCCCGCGAATAGGACGCTATGCCGGTTAAATTAGTCATGAGCTGGGATATCTCCCCCGACCACGAACAGGATTATTTCGAGTTCGTCATCGGCGAGTTCATCCCGGGCGTGCAGCGCCTCGGGTTGCAGCCGGCCGAGGCCTGGGCGACGATGTACGGAGAATATCCGCAGATCCAGGTCGGCATCCTGGCGGATGACCTGCGCGGCGCCCAGCAGGCGATGCGCTCTGCAGCCTGGAAGAAGCTCCAGGAAAAACTGTTCGAGTTGGTCAAGAATTATTCGTATAAGATCGTCCCGGCCCGGAACGGCTTTCAGTTCTAACCTCTTGCGATCAAGGACCACGAAGAACCATGCCCGGGACGTCTGCCCGGATGTTCTTCGTGGAATTATTTAATGACCGAATTTTCCCGCCTGATCCTCGACTGGTACGCTGCACAGGGACGCAAGCTGCCCTGGCGCAACTCGCCTGATCCATACGCGGTCTGGGTTTCTGAGATCATGCTCCAGCAAACCCGGGTGGAAGCCGTCCTCCCATACTTTGCCCGCTGGATGGAGCGCTTCCCGACCGTTGCGGACCTGGCCGCCGCCTCCCAACAGGAGGTCCTGACGTTATGGGAGGGACTGGGCTACTACAGCCGGGCACGCAACCTGCACAAAGCGGCTGGGATCGTCGTGGACGAGCACGCTGGCAGGCTGCCGTCCGACCCGGCTGCGCTGCGCCGCCTGCCCGGGATCGGCCGCTACACGGCGGGAGCCATCGCCTCGATGGCTTTCGGCCAGGACGTGGCTACGCTGGATGGGAACATCCGCCGGGTCCTGGCCCGTGCCTTCGACGTGGCCGAGCCGGCCGATTCGTCGGCTGGCGAGCGCCTGCTTTGGAAGTTGGCGGAGGAACACCTGCCCGGGGGCCGGGCCGGAGACTACAACCAGGCCCTGATGGACCTCGGTGCGACCGTCTGCCTGCCGCGCAACCCGACCTGCCTGGTTTGCCCGCTGACCGGCCTCTGCCGGGCCTACCAGCTTGGCATCCAGGAGCAGCGCCCGGTGCTCAAGCCCAGGGCCGAAGCGCCGCATTATGTTGTCACGGCGGCGGTGATACGGCGGGATGGGAAAGTCTTGCTGGCGAAACGTCCTGCCAAGGGCCTCCTCGGGGGGTTGTGGGAATTCCCGGGCGGGAAGGTCGAAGAGGGCGAGAGCCTGGAGGCCTGCCTGAAGCGGGAGATCCTCGAAGAGCTGGGGGCGACGATCCGGGTAGTGGAGCCCTTTGGGGTGTATGAGCATGCCTACACTCACTTTCGCATTACCCTGCACGCCTTCCTGTGCGAGCTGGCGGAAGGCGAGCCGCGCGCTCTCCAGGCGGACGAACTTGCCTGGGTCGCCCCCGAAGGCTTCGCCGGCTACCCGATGGGCAAGGTGGACCGGCTGATCGCCCGCCGGATCGGTTCCCGGCAGGAGGAGTAAAATAATCTCGGATGCAGGATCGACCATGGCCGAAGACGAGTTTGCCCGGGTGCGAAGGAAGATGCTCGAAACGCAGATCGAGGCGCGCGGCGTATGCGATGAGCGTGTCTTGCGCTGTATGGGCGCGGTGCCACGTCACCGTTTCGTCCCGCCCGACGACCTGTCGTGGGCTTATTCCGACGGCCCGCTGCCGATCGGCCACGGCCAGACCATCTCCCAACCGTTCATTGTCGCCCGGATGACGGAACTGCTGGAATTGAAATCCACCGACCGCGCCCTCGAGATCGGCACAGGCTCGGGATACCAGGCGGCCGTTTTGGGAAGCCTGGTCGCCGAAGTGGAAAGCCTCGAGATGATTCCCGACCTGGCTAACAAAGCTGTCAGGTGCCTGGTAGAGTTGGGTTATACTAATGTCCATATTCACGTCGCGGACGGCTCGCTGGGTTGGCCGGAGGGCGCTCCGTACGATGCCATCCTGGCGGCCGCGGCCGCCCCGTCCATTCCCCGGCCCTGGCTGGACCAGTTGGCGGAAGGTGGACGGCTGGTTGCCCCGGTGGGCAGTCGCGGCGTGCAGCGCCTCGAAATCTGGCGACGAACGGCCTCGGAATTCAACCATACCCTGGACCTGGACGTCGCCTTTGTGCCCTTATTGGGTGAGTTCGGCTGGAAGATAAAAGGAGAATGAGATGACGATGGTGAGAATGCTTTTATTGGGTATCGGATCGGCCGGATTGGTTGGTGGCCCCTATATTCTTTATCTTGCATTCTTTCGACCGGGTACGTTCGTCAAGCCTTATCTGGCGAAATGGCAGGGAGCCGCGGCTTTCGTTGTCGGCGTGGCCCTGCTGGTCTACCTGGTCCATCCGTGGAAATAAGCCGGCGCATAGCATTTGCCTGCATCGCCGGGTGGATCGCGGGTGATAGATGGGCTCGAGACTTTCCAGCCGTTTATCGCCACGCCAGGGTAGCATCTTTCCCGGCCTCAAGGAAAACAAAAGGACGGACCGAAGTCCGTCCTTTCGATATTTAAGCTTTTGTCACTGCAACGAAGACCATCGGGCGGCGGCCGGTCTTGTCCCGGAGCAGGGAGCGGACCATGTCGGTGATGGTCTTCTCGTCGTCCAGACCGCTGCCGTTGACCACGTCGATGACCTTTTTGCGGACCATTGGGATGAGCGTCTCGGCGTCCTCGGGGGAGATGAATCCCCGGGTGATGATCTCGGGATCCTTGATCAGGCGGTTGGAATATTTGTCCAGCGGGACGGTGATCAGCACGATCCCCGAGCGGGCCAACTGTTCACGTTCGCGCATCACATCCAGGTCGATCTCGCCGACGCTGTCGCCTTCCACGAAGACGTAGCCGCCGGGCATGCGCTCGCCGAGGGTCAGCTTGCCGTTGCAGAGTTCCACGACCTGGCCGTTCTCCACCACGACGATGTTCTCGGCCGGGATGCCTACCTGCCTTCCCAGGGCCGCGTGCCGGCGGAGCTGGTGCAGCTCGCCGTGGATCGGCATCAGGAATTTCGGCCGGACCAGATTCAGGAGCAGCTTCTGCTCCTCTGAGCTGGCGTGGCCCGAAACATGCACGGCAGAAACCGCCTCGTTAACGACCTCCGCGCCGCGGCGCATCAGCCGGTTGATGGTCTTGTTGATGTCTTCCTCGTTTCCGGGGATGGGGTGGGAGGAGATCACGATCGTGTCCGCCTCTTCCACGTCGAACTGGCGATTCGTCCCGGTGGAGAGCCGCCCGATGATCGAGGATGGTTCGCCCTGCGAGCCGGTGCACATCAGGACCACGTCCTTGTTCGGGAGGTGCAGGGCTTCGTCGAGGCTGACCAGGGTCTTTTCGGGAATATCGAGGTAGCCGAGGTTCTGGGCGATCTTGGCGTTGTCGACCATGCTCATCCCGACGAAAGCCAGCTTGCGGTTGTGCCGGACGGCTGCATCGGCCACCTGTTGCATGCGGGCGATCAAGGACGCGAAGGTGGCGATGATGATCCGTCCGGGAGCATTGCGAAAGACCTCGTCCAGGGCCGGTCCGATCACCCGCTCGGACGGCGTCCAGCCGGGGCGTTCGGCGTTGGTCGAATCTCCAAGCAGGATGGCCACGCCGCGGGCGGAAAACTCGGCGAGTTTGGCAAAATCGGTCGGCCAGTTATCCACCGGGGTCTGGTCGAATTTGTAGTCGCCGGTGTGGACGACCAGCCCGGCGGGAGTGGTGATGCCCACGCCGATGGCGTCCGGGATCGAATGGCAGACGTGGAAGGCCTCCACCTGGAATGGTCCCACCTGGAAGGTCTCTCCGGCCTGGATCGTGCGCAACTGGACCTTGCCGGCCAGCCCGTTGCGGGCCAGCTTGACCTCGATCAGCCCGCGGGTCAGCGGGGTGGCATACACGGGGGCAGGGACGACGGGCAGCAGGTGCTGGATGGCGCCGATGTGGTCCTCGTGCCCGTGCGTGATCACGATGCCCTGGACGCGGTCGACGTTGTCCCGCAGGTACTGGAAATCCGGGATGATATAGTCCACACCGAGCATGTCGTTATCGGGAAACATCAGGCCGGCGTCGACGACCAGGATCTGGTCATGGTATTCGTAAGCCATCATGTTCTTGCCGACTTCTCCCAGTCCCCCGATTGGAATAATCCGTAATTTGTCTTTGTTTTTCATGGGAACACTTTCTAAAAAGTAAAATACCCCTCATACATCTGCAGTTGGGGTCTTGGAAAGCCAGATTGTTATCTATCTGCCGCTGGGCGACAGTTAAGGTCAAAAGGTGACTGCAACTGATTACTTCCCGTTAAACGCCTCGTCAGTATAGCAGTGCGAGGCGGATTTGTCAAAGAAAAAGCCATCCAACTACTGTTCTGTTGTAGGCCGGTGAAACCGTCTTTTGCCTTTCCTTTTTTTGCGGTACACTTGCAGACTTGGAGGAACTTATGCCTGCTGGTAAATCTTCGACACATAAAAAAGCACAGCAAAAAGCGGCGCGGCCGCGCTGGATCGTCTGGACGGTCATTGGCCTGCTCGTTCTGATCGCCGCCGGGGCGTATGCAATCGATCGGGTTTCGCACAAAACCGCCCAGATTCCCACTCCGACGCCGACCACGACCCTCCCGGCCAAGATCAGCGTGAACGACGCCTATTACCTGTTCGAAAACAACTCGGCCTTCTTTATCGACCTGCGTCCGAGCACGGACTGGGCGTCCTATCACATCGATAAATCCATCTCGATCCCGGCCGACCAGTTGGCGGCCCGCCTGAGCGACGTGCCGAAGACCGGGGTGATCATCCTTGTGGACGATTCGGGTGAAATGAGCTTCCAGTACCGCGATATCCTTCTCAAGGCCGGTTATACTGCCGTCACAAGTATGACCGGCGGGATGAATGCCTGGGTGCAGAGCGGCCTTCCGTTCATCGGGACGGCGCCGTACTAGCCTTTTCAATTCGTCCGATTCTTGCAATTCCCCTGGATCAAGATACTCCCGTTGAGGAATGCGCCTCTTCGCCGGTCTCAGGGCCAAGATAGGGGCGGAGTACCCCGAGCCGGTCGCTGTAAAGGGCCATCAGCGCGGCGACGAAAGTGGCGACCGGTACGGCGGCGATCAATCCGACCGAACCGACCAGCGTCCGGACGATCTCTTCGGCTACCGATGCCACGTTGACCAGTTGGGCATAATTCCCGCGTTCCAATGAGAACAACAATAACATTGGCAGTGCCACGCCGGTGTATGCCATCACCAGCGTATTGACGGTCGAGGCAACGTGATCCTGCCCGATCCGATAGGCTTTCTGGTAGAGCTGGCGCAGGCCCAAGGCGGAATTGGCTTCGCGCAGCTCGAAGACGGCCGAAGCCTGGGTAATGATCAGGTCATCGAGGACACCCAAGGTGCCAAGGATCATCCCGCCGAGCAGCAGGCCGCGCAGGTTGATCGTAATGCCAGGCATCTGCATCAGGTAGAGCGCTTCCTCGTTGCCGTTCCCCGTCAGGAGGGCCACCTTGACGAAAAGCCCCGCCAGACCGCCCGTGATGATCAGTACGATCAGAATTGCGAGAACGGCGGAATGGGTCTTGATGTTCCAGCCGTAGGTCAGGTAGAGAGTCACGATCAGCAGGATCATTGATCCGATGATGCTTACCCGCACCGGGTCTTCGCCATGGATGATGTGTGGGATGATATACCCAATGACGACCAGGAAGCTGAATGCCAGGGCGAGCAGGCTGCGGAGTCCTTTCCAGCGAGCTACGACCAGCAGGGCAGCAACAAAAACCGCCAGGAGGAGCAGGATTGGCCCCGTCCGTACTGCATCCGCGTAATTGGCCACCAACTGACCGTCCGGCCCGAGGCCGACGGTGACGAGGATCCGATCTCCGGGATGGAACGTAATCCCCTCGGGTTGGATCTGGTCTTTACCATAATCGACCAGCACCTGGCTGCCTTTATATTGGCCTTCCAGAATTTGGACGCTGAGATCCTGATAGGGCTGTTGGACGCCGCCCAAATTTACCGTCCCTGCATCAACGATTTGTTCGATCCGGGCAGAGACTGTCTCGGAACCGAATCCGGTTTTCGTCGGCGCTGGCAGGGAGGTGTTCAGAAAATATGGAAAGCCCCATATAATGAATGCGATGGTCGCCAAGGACACGAAAACCGCAAGCAGAATGAAAACGGTCATGTTTTTCTTCATTCAAGCCTCGATCTGTAAAAGTTAGCCTGACAAAACGAGCAAGGGAAAACGGTTCGTGGAGATTAATAGCCGCCCGGCCTGAACAATGGTAGTCGAAATCAAGAATGAATTATACTATTTTGGTCCAAATAGAGATGAGAGGCGGTTAAGAAAATTGGATGCGTCGCTTGACAGTCGGCAATGGAGATACTACAATTGAAAATGGTTTTCAATAACAAAATGGACTTTAGACCAGTGGATAACGGGAATTGGTTCGCGATCCTGCAAAAGAGCGGTTGTCGCCTGACAGCGCCTCGCCGTGCAGTCGTCGAAGCGGTCATCGGGAGCTCGCGTGCCCTTACCCCGGTGGAGGTCTTTGAAGTCGCCCGTGAGCAGTGCCCCGGCCTGGGATTGGTCAGCGTCTACCGGACGCTCGAAAAGCTTGAAGAACTGGGATTGGTCCAGCGGGTGCACCAGACCCGGGACTGCCAGGGCTTCATCCCGGCAGGGGAGGGACACCAGCACCTGCTCGTCTGCACGCATTGCGGAAAAGCGGTCCTCTTCGAGGGCGATCAGTTGGACCCGCTCTTTCATTCGATTTCTGAAACGACCGGTTTCCAGATCGAGAGTCATTGGCTCCAGGTCTTCGGGTTGTGTGAAACCTGCCGATCCAATTCTTAGGAGGTAGCTTATGTGTATGTTCTGTGCAGCGGTCCCGGTTGCAGCGGCCACGGGGACTGCATTGGATAACAAGCAACGCAAACAGTTCCAGGCAGAGGGCCGCCAGCCCGGGCGCGTCCGGCCTTTCCTGATCCTGATGATGATCGTCGTCTTCCTGCTGCTGGTCGGGTCGGTGATCGTCCATACCCGTTACAGCCGGTTTTGGCTGTAGTCTTTGCAGGAATGGGCCGGAGAATCAATCATCCACCAGGGTTCTTTTCTGAAAGGATTTCGCCGATGAGACTCCTTTGGCGCGGGATCGCCGGGGGAATTTTTGCCGCCTGCCTTCTCCTGGCAGGCTGCCAGCCTGCCCCATCCCGGCCGGCCGGGATGCCGACCGTCCTCGCCGCCGAGACTTTCCTGGGCGACATTGCCCAGAATGTGGCCGGGGATCGCCTCAAGGTCGAGACCCTGCTTCCGGTGACCGTCGATCCACACGAATTCCAGCCCAAACCGCAGGATGTCGTCAAGCTGGCTCAGTGTCAGGTCCTGATCGTCAACGGATTGGGATACGAATCCTGGCTGCAAAAGACCATCGAAGGCATCGGCGGCCAGCGCCTCGAAATCGTTGCGACCGCGGGCCTGACGCCCAACCCTGACCCTTCGGGCGCCCATCCCGAGGGCGATCCGCACATGTGGATGGATCCGCTCAACACCATCCACTATGTCGAACAGATCCGGAATGGCCTCTCGCAGGCCGACCCGGCGGGAGCGGCGGCCTATGCGGCCAACGCTGCGGCATATATTGCCAAACTGCAGGCCCTGGATCAGTGGATCAGAAACCGGGTGGCAGAGGTGCCGGTCGAAAAACGCCTGCTGGTGACCAATCACGATGCGCTTGCCTATTTCGGGCGCGCCTACCAGTTCACGATCGTCGGCGCGGTCATCCCATCCATCACCACCGATGCCTCTCCCTCTGCCCAGCAACTGGCTGCCCTGATCGATACGATCAGGAAGACCGGGGCTCCGGTCGTCTTCCTGGACGTCGGGGAGAACCAGAAGTTGGCGGACCAGATCGCGGCAGAAACCGGCGTCAAGGTGGTGGCAGATCTTTATGTCGAGAGCATCTCCGGCCCTGGCGGCCCGGCTCCGACCTACATCGACATGATCGAGCACGATGTGCTCGTGATCGTTGGCGCTTTGAAATAAAACGATGGATACTTACCCCGAATCCCCCGCACGCCTGGACGTCGACAATATCTCGGTCGGTTATAACGGCACGTCCGTCCTCCAGAATATCACCTTCCAGATCCCGCACGGGGCCCGCGTGGCCGTGGTCGGCCCGAACGGCGCCGGCAAGTCCACCCTGTTCAAGACCCTGGTGGGCCTCCTGCCTTTGCGGGAAGGGAAGATCTTCATCCATGGACTGTCCCTTGGTCACCACATGGACTGTGTTGCCTACGTCCCCCAGCGGGAGGAAGTGGACTGGCGCTTCCCGGTCACGGTCCAGGATGTGGTCATGATGGGCCGCTTTGGCCACCAGAACTGGCTGCAGCGCCCGGGGCGCGCTGACCGGGAGGTGGTGGAGAAAAGCCTCCGGCAGATGGGCATGGAGGAGAGGACCGACCGGTCGATCAGCGACCTTTCCGGCGGACAGCAGCAGCGGGTTTTCCTGGCTCGCGCCCTTGCCCAGGAGCCGCACATCTTCCTGATGGACGAGCCTTTCACCGGCGTGGATGCAACCACCCAGGAAGCCACCCTGGCGCTGCTCGATCACCTGCGCCGTCAGCATGTGACGGTGCTGATCTCCACCCACGATCTCAACCTGGCTGCCAGCCGGTTCGACTCGGTCCTGCTGCTCAACCGCCGCGTGATCGCTTTCGCCGAACCCAAGCTGGTTTTCACGCCTGAAAACCTCTCCCGGGCTTTTGGCTCCCAGATGTTGAAGCTGCCCGACGGGATGGTCCTGGTGGACGAGTGTTGCCCGCCCGAGGACGAACACGCGCACGACGAGGCGCACAAATGAACTGGCTGCTCCAACCGCTCGAATATGCCTTCATGGTGCACGGGCTGCTTGCCTCGATCATCGTGGGGATCCTGTGTGCTGTGATGGGAACATACGTGGTCTTGCGCGGCATGGCGTTCCTGGGGGACGCCATGGCCCACGCGATCCTGCCGGGGGTAGCGATCGCTTTCCTCCTGCATGGGAATTTGTTGGTGGGGGCGATCATCGCGGCGGTGATCATTGCCCTGAGCATCGGCTTTTTCTCGAAGGGCGGCGTCGTCAAGGAAGATACGGCCATCGGCATCCTGTTTGCGGCAGCCCTGTCGCTGGGGGTGGCGCTGATCAGCTCGATCCAGACTTATGCCGTGGACCTGAGCCACATCCTTTTTGGCAACGTCCTGGGCGTGAGCGTCAGCGACCTGTGGCTGACGGTCGGCCTTGGACTGATCGTCCTGGTGACGGTCGTGCTCCTCTACAAGCAGTTCCTGGTCATCTCCTTCGATCCGATCCTGGCAGCCACCCTGCGCCTGCCTGCGGAGCTGCTGCGCAACCTGATGCTGGTCCTCCTGGCGCTGACGGTGGTGGTCTCGCTCCAGACGGTGGGTGTGGGACTGGCCGCGGCCATGCTGGTCACCCCCGCTGCGACGGCCTACCTGCTGACCCGCCGCCTGGCGCCGATGATGCTGGTCTCGGCGGCGATCGGGGCGGTCTCCTCGCTGGTCGGACTATATCTCAGCTATTATTTGAACATCGTCTCCGGATCGGCCATTGTCCTGACGGCCACCGGGATCTTCCTGCTGGTTTTCCTTTTTCATCCCAACCGGGGAGTATTATGGAAGCGAAAATAAACCTGCGTCGGGGCTGCCAGATCGCCTTCATCCTTTTTCTTGTGACCGGTTGCACTTCCGTCAGTCCGACCGTACCCACCCAGCCTGGGCCGACGGTTACGCCCAACCCGAATGCCACCGCCTCGCTGACTCCCTTCGGCCCTCCGGCAGACACCTCCACGGCGACGGCCATCCTTCCGACCGCCACTCCGGTTGCAACGCTGACGCCCACCCTGGCCCCGGCGCCTGCCGTGACGCCGGTCTTCGTCCCGGCTACTTATACCCTGAGCGTCATGATGGATTACGCCGGGCACAGCCTGTCGGTGGACGAGACCATCGACTATCCGAACGCGACCGGGGAGATCCTGACCGACCTGGTGCTGGCGATCGAAACGAACATCTGGAAGAATTGTTTCCTCCCGGGTAATCTCACGGTCAACGGCCAGGCGGTGACCAACGCCACGATCGATGGCAACCGGCTGGACGTACCGCTCCCCGTTCCGCTCATGCCCGAAACAAGCCTGGAGCTTTTCATCCACTTCGACCTGCACCTGCCGCCTGCCGACGTCCACCACGTCTTCGGCTATAACGATCTTCAGACCAATCTGGTGGATTGGTATCCGTTCGTCGTCCCCTACGTCCCGGGGCAGGGCTGGCTGTTGCACCCACCGGCCAACGTGGGCGAAAACCTGGTCTACGATGACCAGGTTTTCGATATGACCCTGCACCTGACCGATCCGGGCCTGACGGCGATCGTGGCGGCCAGCGCGCCGGCCGAGCGTATCTCCTACGGCTGGCATTACCGTCTGCAAAATGTCCGCTCCTTTGCATTTTCGGTGAGTCCCAGCTACCAGACCTCCAGCAACAAGGTCAACGGGGTGAATGTAACCAGCTATTATTTCGGCGACGAGAGCTCCCAGGGTCAGGTCATCCTCGACCAGGTCTCGAAGGCCGTGGCGACGTATAGCAGCCTTTTCGGCCCCGACCCATACCCAACCCTGGCGATCGTCGAATCACCCTTCTACGACGGAATGGAATACGACGGGCTGTTCTTCCTGAGCCGGGATTATTACACCGGTTACGACGGCACCGTCCTGAACAATCTGGTCGACATCGGCGTCCATGAGACTGCCCACCAGTGGTGGTTTGGCTCGGTGGGGAACGACCAGGCCATGGAGCCCTGGCTGGACGAGGCCCTGGCGACCTACAGCGAGCACCTGTTCTACGAGCAGAATTACCCCGACGTGACTGGCTGGGAGAATTTCCGGGTCGATTCCTTCAGCCCGTCGGGCTGGGTCGACACGGACATCTACCACGGCGTCGACTTTCGCACCTATGCCAACGCGGTCTACCTGCGTGGGGCCCAGTTCCTGCAGGCGCTGCGCGGGCGAATGGGAGATCCGGCTTTCTTCGCTTTCCTGCAGGATTACGCCGGCCAGATGGCCGGCAAGCGCGCCACCGCGGCGGATTTCTTTCGCATCCTCCGGCAGCATACCGGCGCGGATATCTCGGATCTCCTGAGACAATACTTCCAAAACAGCCATTGACCCATGTCTCGTCGTAGACCCCGCCTCGTTCCTGTTTGCCCACAATGCGGCTCCACGCATGTTCGCCCGGGTACCTTGGCGATCCAGGGAAAGGTCCGAACGGATGGCGCTCCCGGGCCGTGGGAGACGCTCACATTCTTCAAAGGCTTGCGGGTCCTCATTTCCTTGATCCTCGTGGGCTGGTACCTTTACTTTTTTATCCAGATGTGTCTGGGGGCTCTCCCCAGGATCTTCCGTCGATTGGACTGGGAAGGAATTTTGTTGCTCCTGGCGTTCTTCTTGGGCTTCCTCATGATGAGTCCACTCGTCGCCATCCTGGGGAGGAACTTGCTGTTCGAAGTACCCAATGCGCCGCAGCTGCGTCAATTCCGCTGCGATGATTGCAGGTTCTCATGGACCATGGTCCGTGAGAATTCCCGGGCGGACTGGGTGAGGCTCGAGCCTGAACCGGTCAACTTGAAGGATGGAATTGAATGAGCGAACAAATCTTTCCCGAACCGACTGTCGGGGTCTT
>DATJPX010000081.1:0-14332 GCA_035506155.1 Anaerolineales bacterium | reverse complement strand
TGCCCGGAATGCGGCGCGCCGATCTCGCAGGACAAGTTCTGCAGCAACTGCGGTTCCAAACTGCAAGCCGGGGCCAAATTCTGTCCCGACTGCGGGACCAAGCAAGAATAAGTATCCTCCAGGTCATGCTGAGATAATAGAAGAGCGGGTGCTTTGCACCCGCTCTTCTCATTCCCTGCGCCGGAAGGGGCGGGGATAAGGCGTCATGATCACGGCGAAACGGCGCAGCGGAAACCGGCATCATCGGCGGAGAGTTTGGGCTTGTTCCAGTTGCGCCACCAGGAAGTGAGGTGGGAGCTGTTGTCTTCCTGGCCGGAGTCCCAACCCCCGCCGCGCATCACGCGCCCGTCTCCGCCTTTGGCCCCGGTGGGGTTTTTGATGACGTTCGGCGCCTGCACGGCGTCGTCAAAATAGTGCCCAGCGGTGTACCAGTCCTGGACCCACTCGCCCAGGTTACCGATCAGGTCCAGCGTGCCGTATGGCCCGGCGCCGGCCGGGTAGCTGCCGACTGGGGCGAAGAATTTATAGCCGTCGTCGAAACTGTATTTCGAAGGGTCCAGCTGCTGGTCGGCCACGTTGGCGCGCGTCACATCATAAGGCTGATTCCCCCAAGGATGGAGGCGGCCGTCCGTGCCGCGGGCTGCCTTTTCCCATTCCGCCTCGGTGGGCAGACGCCGGCCCGCCCACTTGCAGTAGGCTGTAGCGTCGAACCAGCTCATCTGTGCCACGGGATCATTATCCTTCTCGGTAATGTTGGTGGCTGGCCCCTGCGGGTGCTGCCAGTCTGCGCCGGAGACCAGGCTATCGGAGTCTGATGAAACCACGTAAACAAACCCGGTGCCGCTCTTCTGGGCGTCGGTCACATACTGGGTGGCAGCGACGAATTTGGCGAACATGGCATTGGTCACCTCGGTCTGGTCGATCCAGTAGGCGTCCAGGTAGACCGGCGCATACAGATGGTCGGCATTGCTGACATCCTTGGGTGCGCCCATGATGAACTTGCCGACCGGCACGTAATCCTCCACCATCCCGTCGGTCGGGGAAATACGGGTGGTGGTCCCGGGCTTTGAAGAGGTTGTTTCGGTGGGGAGGAGACCTGTATCGGTGGCCTGGGCCGGCATGCCGGTAGTCCCGCCTGCAGTCGGCTGCGAAACTGCGCCGGGTGTGGCTGTTTGGAACGAGCAGGCCAGGATGGCGGAGGCCAGCAGAACCATGCCGAGGAATGGTGCACGATATTGTTTCATATGTTTTCCCTCCGAAATTCCACGTCGAGGACGGCTGTCTTTACAACTCGCCGATGACATCCATTATACTTCGCCCCAAGTCATCGAATTTTGCGATCCACGAGGGTTTTTACACGGAGCGATGGTTTTATCACAACCCTCGGGGTCCTTTGTGTTAAAATCCTGCCATTATGCAGACTACCTTGTACGCGATCGGCTTTGCAATTCTTGGCTACCTGTGCGGTTCGCTGCCGTTCGCGGTCTGGGTCACCCGCCTGGTCAAGGGCGTGGACGTGCGCGACGCTGGCTCGGGTCACGCCACTACGACCAATACCATCCGCCAGGCAGGCTTCCTGCCGGGCGCGGTCGTTTTCATTTTCGACGTGGCCAAGGGCCTGCTCCCGACCTGGCTGGCGCTGCACTTTGCCCCGGTCAGTTGGATCGCCGCGCTGACGGCCGCCCTGACAGTCGTGGGTCACTGCTGGCCGCTCTTCGCCGGCTTTCGCGGCGGGATGGGTCTGGCGCCCGCCAACGGCGGCATGATGGCGGTCTTCCTGCCTGCCATCCTGATCAATTATGCCGTGCTCGGTTTGCTGACCCTGGTCTTGCGCCATAGCGCCCGCGCCAGCGTCATTACCGGGATCCTCTTTGCGCCGATCATGTGGGCGATCGGACTGCGCGGCCCGGTCCTGTGGATCGCCGCGGCAACCGGCCTGGTCGTCGCCATCCGCTTCCTGAGCGACTGGAATCGCAAGTACCGCGAAGTCTGGCTGGACCGGGAGAATAAAAGCGGTTAGGAAAAAGTACGGATCACAGGAATCGAAAGCCGAGGACGGGATGCGTTAGCCGTCCTCGGCCTTCATATCAACTGGGACTGTCTGCTCCGTTGACGGCCCCGGGGAAATTGTCGATGGATCAGGCCGGCTGCAGGGCGCTGTCGCTGACCGGCTGGACGTTCTGGATCATGCTCCAGATCCCGCTCGGGCAGGCGGCGGCGCAGAAGCCGCAGCCGATGCAGCGGACCTCGTCGACGGAGAAACTGACCTTGCCGTCGGCGGATTCGTGCCGGGCGATCGCGTTTTGCCCGCAGATGTAGACGCAGATGTTGCATTCCCGGCAGGTGCCGCAGGAGATGCAGCGGTCGGATTCTTCCAGCGGGTTGGCCGGAACCTGCTTGGGGCGTGAGTTGAAATACAGCAGCTTCAGGCGCTCGGGCGGGATGACCTGTTTGCGGGGCAGCTCGAAGGTCCCGCCGGATGCGCGGGCGTCCAGCGAGAGGGCCGCCACACGGCCCTGGCCGATGGCATCCGCCAGCAGGCCGGGCTTGACCGCGTCGCCCACGGCATACACCTTGGGATCGGTGGTCTGGCCGTACTCGTTGACCGACAGCCACAGCCCTTTGGTCCGCCCGATCATGTCGGGGATCCATTCGGTCTGGGGGACTTCGCCGACCGAGACGATCACCACGTCGGCGGGCAGGGACTCTCCGCCCTCGAAAACGACCTGGCCTTCCTCGAAGGATTTGACCGTGCGCGGCCAGAGCACGCGGGTGCCGAGGGCCATGGCGGCGGTCCGTTCGCGGCTCGAGCTGGCCGGCTCGCGGATATCGACTGCGGTGATGCTGGAGGCGCCCTTTTGCCAGGCCATTGTGCAGGCATCCATCCCCACGTCGCCGGCGCCGATGACCAGCACGGACTTGCCGGCCACGTCCACGGCGGGTTTGCCGGCGTTGCAGCTGGTCAGGTACTTGAGGGCCGGGATGGCTTTCTTCTTGCCCTTGAAGTCCGGGATGCGCGGCTCCTGGGCGCCGATCGAGACGATCACCCCGTCGAAGGCGCGATAGATCTCGTTGAACTTTTCGTGATCGACTTGGCAGCCGGTTTCGACTTTGACGCCCAGGTCGAGGATGTGCTGGAGTTCCGCCTGGACCAGGTCCTTGTCCAGGCGCTCGTCGGGGATGGCCTGGGCCATCTTACCGCCCAGGCTTTTCGAGCGCTCGAAGATGGTGACGGAATGGCCGCGCAGGGCCAGCTGCCAGGCGGCGGAGAGGCCGCCCACGCCGGACCCGATCACGGCGAACTTGCGGCCTGTCGCCGGGGCCGCCGGCGGGTTGGGCAGCTCGGCCGAGAAGCGTCCCAGCGGCCCGATCAGGATGGAGTAGTCGATCTGCTGGCGAGTGCAGGCGGCCATGCATGGGTTGGGGCAGGCCGTTCCGCAGACCGAGACCGGGAAGGGCGTATACTGTCGGACCAGGTCGAGGGCTTCGGTGAGTTTGCCCTTGCGCAGCAGGTTGATGCGATCCTGGGTGGGGATGCCGATCGGGCAGGCTGCCTGGCAAGGCGCGGCATAGGCGGCGTTGTCCCAGACCGGGTAGAGGGCCCGGTCCTCGCCGGTTGGGACGAGGGGAGTGATCTTGCCCGTATCGTTGAGGACGTCCCCGAACAGTCCGCCCTCCATCCAATTCGTGGCGTGGAAGTCCTTGAGCGAGACGCGCTTGGACAGTTTCGCCTCGGCCTGGGACCTGGCGACGATCTTGCGCCAGCCGTCGAAGGCCGAGAGCTCCTCGAGCAGGGCCGGGCGCTCGATCGACTTCAGGAACTCGGGCAGCCCGGCTTGCAGGAACTCCCGGTCGGACGGGCTCAGCGGCTCCGTCTTGACGTTTGCCGGAAGCTTGCCAAGCGGGCCGCGCACGTAGACCGTCCCGCCGACCATGCCGACGCACGAGCGCTCGCCGATGACTGAGTCGAGACTCTCGCAGTCGTGGCCGCAGACCACGGCGATCCCCCCGCCCATGAATTCGAAGGAGAACGAGCCGGTGCTCTTGAGAACCCACAACTCCGGGGAGGGGAAGGCCGGGTCGTGTTTCATCATCGAGCCGGAACGCGTCCCGACCCGTCCGCCGATGTAGATCCTGCCATCCGCGGCGGCGTAGCCGGTGGTGTCACCGCTGTCGCCCTTGACGGTGATGCGGGCGCCGGCGTTCAGCCAGCCCACGTCAGCCGGGGCCGAGCCCTCGACGATGATCTCGGTGCCGGGCATGCCCATCGAGCCAACCCGCTGGCCGGGGTTGCGGACGACGAATTTCAGGACCTTGCCCTGGCGGTTCCAGAGCGGGCCGCCGATGTCGTGCTGGCCGGATGCGTCGATCTCGAATTCCGTCTCTCCTTCCGCCATGGCCGTATAGATCTGCATCAGCAGATCCTGGGTGGACTGGCGCTCGTGCTCGGCGAAAGTAGTCAGGCGTTTCATCAATACCTCAACATTTTTCAACACAAAGGTCACGAAGGTTCACGAAGGAAAAGACACTTTTCGTACTTCTTCGTGCTCCTTCGTGTCCTTTGTGTTGAATGCTTTCAGCAGGCATAGGCGATCTGCAGGCGTTCGGCGATGGATTTGTTCATCGAGATCAGGGCGTCGCTGCGGCCGATCGGCAGGCTGGAGTTGCCGATGGGGGCCATCAGTTTTTTCAGTTCGCTGTCCATGGACAGGAAATAATCGACCACGTTCTGGGCCACCGCGTCCACGTCCAGGCGGGAGACCAGGCGGGGATCCTGGGTGCAGATGCCCACCGGGCACTTGCCGGTATTGCAGGCGTTGCAGCGGCCCTTCTCGTTGCCGACGCAGCCGGCCAGTTGCAGGAAGATCTTGGCCGAGAAGACCCCGCTGGCGCCCAGGCAGATGGCCTTGAAGGCGTCCGCGGCCAGGTCGCCCGAGTCGCCGAAGCCGCCGCCGACGAAGAGCGGGATCTGGCCCTGGCGGCCCTGTTCGACCGCCGCCAGGTAGCAGTCCCGCAGCTTGCTCAGGATGGGGTGACCGGTGTGGTCCATGCTGACTTCGTGGGCTGCGCCGGTGCCGCCCTGGATGCCGTCCATGAAGAAGCCGCCGACGATGTGGTAGGGGTCGCGGATCAGGTTGTTGTAGACGGCCACGCTGGTGGCGCTGGCGGCCACCTTGATTCCCACAGGCACGCGGAACTTGAAGGCCGCGTTCATGCTGAGGAACATCTTCTGGACGGATTCCTCGATGCTGTACAGGCCCTGGTGGTTGGGCGGGCTGAGCAGGTCGGCCTGCGGGACGCCGCGGATGGCCTGGATGTGCGGGGCCACCTTCTGGGAGGGCAGCAGGCCGCCGTCGCCCGGCTTGGCGCCCTGGCCGATCTTGATCAGGAGGCCGGCCGGATCGGTGACCATCTGCGGCATGGCCTTGATGATGCGGTTCCAGCCGAAGTGGCCGGAGGCGATCTGGACGATGAAGTATTTCAGGTATTCGGAAGTCAGCAGGCGCATGGGCATGCCGCCCTCGCCCGAGCTCATCCGCACCGGCAGCCCGCACTGTTCGTTCAGGTAGGCCACGGCCAGCGCCAGGGCCTCCCACATGCGCCAGGAGAGGGCCCCGATGGACATGTCGCCGATCATGACCGGGTAGATCCACTGCATTGGCGGGGTCTTGCCCTGCATGGCCAGCTTGCCGTTCTCGACTTTGAAGGGCAGCTCGCCAGCCGGCAGGTTGCGGCCCAGTGGGGTGAGCAGGTCGAAGGTGTGCCGGGCGGCATCCAGGGCCGGGTCGGTCATCTGGCTGATCCGGCCGACTTTGATGTAGTCGAGGGCGCGCACCGGGATGTGGTGGGCGCGGCCGCCGCGTTTGATCGGGGTGCCGCCCCTGCGGGCGACCAGCGGGAAGCGATGCTGCTCGTTCGTCACCGGGCGGATGGAGCCGGTCGGGCAGACCCGCTCGCACATGGTGCAGCCGCGGCAGGCCAGCTTGGAGTCCTTGACCTGCTTGATGGCCAGGACGACGTGGTAATTGGCCACCGGGGTGGGGAAGTTGCCCACGCTGACGGCCTGTCCCTGGCGCATCAGCCGGGGCTCGATCGAGCCGAAAGTGCAGGCGGCCACGCAGGCGCCGCAGCGGATGCAGGTCTCGGCGTTCCACTCGATCTTCCAGGGAAAATCGGTGGTGTGCGAGCTGTTGACGTAGACGGGTTTGGCCAGCGGGGCGCGGGTCTGGCCTGCGGCGGGCGCCTGGACCCCGAAGGTGGTGGAAACGGACAGGGGCTGCCCGGCCTGCTCGTAGGGCTTGGCCTGGTCCACTTTGAGCGGCGCGGGGCGGTTCATTGGAGCCATTCTTCCACCTCCAGGTTGTTGTTGATCATGACCGTCTCACGCTCGCCGGGATAGACATCCGTGGTGTAATCGCGCTCGGGCAGGGCAGTGTTGACCCCGCAGACCTCCGAAGCGACCGCCACCAGGTCGTCCTGGCGGCCCAGCACGAGCGGGCGCAGCTTCTTGGAATCGGCGATGACGCCCATGCGGTTGTCGGGCAGGACGAAGACGACCGTGTTGGGCCCGTTGATCTCCAGGTGCTGGCAGGACTGGCGGATGTGCTCGAGGACGGGCGCCTCCGGGTGCTGTTTCATCTCTTCGAAAGGCAGGGGCGTCAAGACGTGCTTGTAGTAGGGCAGCGGCCAGCCCAGCTCCTCGACGATGTAATGGAGCGTGTACAGGAAGCATTGGGTGTCCGATTCGAAGCCCAGGTAACCGGGGTTCAGCCCGTTGAGGAAGTCCCGGTTCTTCTGGTAGAAGGTATCTTCGCCGTTGCCCATCAGGGTGTACCCTTCCAGGAAGAACGGGTGGGCGGCGTAGCGGACGATGTGGTAGTTGGTATTCTGGCGGCACTGGGCCGAGATGACGCGCGCCTGCAGCCAGTGGCCCTCATTCCAGAGCTGGAAGTAGGTGCCGATGTCACGCGGGTCGCCGACCTCTTTGAGGGTCACCACGTCGGGCCAAAAGGAGTAGACGTAGCCCTGGTCGCCCTCGGCCAACAGCCGCCGCAGGACCAGACGGGTGTTGACCAGCAGCTTCTTCTTTTCCTCCCAGGAGCGTCCAATGTAATTTTCGGGATAGCGATAATTGCGGAAGACATAGATGGGCATCTTCTGGAAATCCAGCCCGGGGCGGTCGTCCACATCGGGCTGGTAATCGAACTTGACCGTGAAGCCCAATTTTTCGAGATATTCCTCCACCCGGTCGAGCCCCTCGGAGGTACAGGCCATCGAGAGCAGCGGAAATTCCTTGAAGTTGGCGAAAGCGCCTCCCAGGTCCTGCATCACCATGGCGAAGCCGGAATTGTCGTGGCCCTCCTGCATGGCCAGCATCATGCGCAGGACCATGGCGGGGGCGACGGGTTTCTTGGACTTGATGGCGGCCATTCTACACATGGGCGGCGTCCTTCCTTGCGGACAATCCTTCCTCGGGGATAAAAAAAGGGGCTGCTCTTTGAGGCAGCCCCCGATCCGGTCGGGTGGTATTCGGGCGTAGTGGTGCGCGACCAGGGCTGCCTCAGGAACTTGGGGCAGTTATCCTTGTGTTGTTGCGAGTTGAGCGGTCGGTGGAGAAGGTGGTATTCATTGGGGCAGGCCAATCCAGAATGATCTAGCCTAAGTGTATATACAATGGATGGGCTTGTCTATTGGGAGTATTCCCAAATTCTCGGGGCGGATTTTTATATAAAATGCCGAAAATCGGGTGGATTTCCCCTCGTGCGAAGTAAATTGGCCTCTTTTGCCTTGATCCAGGGGTGGTTTAACTACAGAGCACACAGAGAAAAGCCCTTGATTTCTCACTGGACTCAGTGTGCCCCGCGTGAAAACCTCCACGCGCCGGCCTTTTCCATCATCATTATGGAAGATACGCAGGGCCAGGCGGGCGTTAAAGCGGTCTGATGTATTTCTCCTGATGACGGATATATTCGTATTCGGGCTGGGTAAATATAGTGTCGTGATGATTTTTCTGGCCTGCCTTGGAGAGGGCCAAATTCCTGAGGACAAGATAGACGAAGCCAAGTACCCCTGAGTAGCGGAAGCGGTTGCCTAAGTTGAATTCGACCCAATTGACCAGGCCCTTATTCTCCCGGGACAGCGCCAGTGTATGGACCCGGCCATACCAGAGTCGCATGACGACCAGAAATAGGACGGGAAGGGAGATGGCCCAGATGAGATCGATGGTCATGCTGTGCGAGAGCTGGACCACGCGAGCGGCGTCGGCGGTGCCAAGCTCGCGTTCGAGCGACAAGAGGCCGACATTGTTGAAGTAATCGAGGATAGGGATGAAAAACATGAAGGCCATTAAGAGCAGCGAGATGGAGAAAATATACTTGAAAAAGTATTGCTTTTTCTGGCTCAACAGACATTCGGGGCAGAAATCGAGGGACAACTGTTCGATCTTGCCGTAGGTGGTGGTGGTGCGGATGGTTGTTCGCTGGCCTGAGCGGCTGGTCTCGGTCTTCTTCTCCAAGAGGTCGGCGGCGACGAAAGGAAAGCTGATGACCTTCTCAAAGCGTTTACCGCAGATATCACATTTTGGCAGTCCGTTGGACTGTTCATCTTCACCTTTGCTCTTTTTGGCGTATTGATCCAACCCATCGAAGTTAATCGGCTTCAGGGGCGTCTCATCGGGTTGGTTATCCAACCTATTTCTGCGGGAAGTGTTTGCCATGCTGCTCCTCTGGAATAGATATTCGGTCTTGTCGTAGGTCCGGGGACAAGCGGCTGGCTAACCGCCGGTCTTTTCCATCATCCGGTAGATGTGCAGGGCCAGTTGCATGGCCAGGCGCGTCTCGGGGTCGTCCAGGTCCACGCCGGTCAGGCTGGAAATACGTTCCATCCGATAGATGAGCGTGTTGCGGTGGACGAACAACGCTTCGGCCGCCTGGGAGAGGTTGCCGTTGTGTTCGAAGTAGACCTGCAGGGTGTGGATCAGCTCGCGGGCCCCTTCGGAGGCCAGCAAAGCCCCGAGCATTTCCTCCTGGAAGCCGATCAGCTCGGGGCTGTTCTCGAGCTGGATCAGCAGGCGATAGACCGACAGGTCCGGGAAGTAGAGCGGATGGGGTTCGCGGAAGCGGCGGGCCAACTCGAGGGCCTGGCCGGCCTGGCGGAAGGACGAGCGCCACTCGCTGATGTTGTTGGAAGCGGTGCCCAGGCCGCACAGGATCAGGATGTCCGCGTATTCCCGCCGGCTTTGCTCGAGGACGGCCTCGGCCAGCTGAAGGGCGGTGTCCGGCCGGTGCGGGCCGCGCGGCACCTGGCAAAAACAGACGATCTCCTGGCCCATCGGGTTGACGATGACCTTCAGCCCCAGGCGGGTCACTTCGCCGTTGACCAGGGTCTCCAGCCGGCGTCGGGAGGGCGAAGCCGGTCCCGGCCAGGCGAAGCGCATGGCCACGTGGGCTTCGGAAAGGTCCAGGCCCATGTTCTGGGCCCAGAGTTGGGCGTCGTGCGGGGAGAGATCCTCCTGGAGCAGGGCGTTCAGCAGGTCACCCTTCAGGCGTTTTTCGGCTTCCCGGACGGCCTTGGTGCGCGACATTTCCACTGCACACACCAGGGCGCCCTGCTCGACGACCAGGCTGTCGAGGGCGTCCAGCTTGCCGGTTTCGCTGACCAGCGACAGGTAACCGCGGGCCATCCCGCCGACCGTGATGGGCGCCACCAGGCGGGTCAGGCCGTCGGCCAGGCTTTGTTCCACAGTGACGGCGTGCAGAGCGGCCAGCTTGCGGTCTCGCAGGGATTCGGGCAGGCTTTCCAGGCTGGTCAGGGAGGCCAGGATCTTGTTCCAGCGGGATTTCAGGCCGCTGCAGCCCTGCTGGGCGAGGACGTTCAGGCGCTTGTCCTGGGCCAGGATGCCGCGCCCGGAGATCTCCGCCATGGCGCTGACCAACCCGCCCAGGCCCTGTCCCTCCGCCTCGATCTGGGAGAGCTGGACGTGGATGCGGACGCCCTGTTCCATCTGGGCGACATGTTGGTTGATGAGCACCGTCAGCAGCAGGCGCTGGACGGTCTGGGTATTGACCTGGCCGGGCATGCCGACGACCGTCAGGCCGGCCGGCAGGACATTCTCGGGCGGCGAGTCGTCGCCGAGACAGACCACCGCCGCGACGCTGCGGTCCCTGGCCTGGACCAGGGTGGCGGAAACGTTCGAGGCGTTCGAGAGGATGAAGATGTCACCCTCCTGGGCTTCCTCGACGCTCGTCACGACCCAGTTCAGGTGGGGCCGTTCGTTGGTCCCCTCCGCCAGCCAGACGACGGGCGTCGGGAAGGCCAGCCGGAAGAGATCCTTGATCGTCAGGGCAGGGGTTTTCATATTAAAAAAGTTGTGCAATTATATCCGCCATCCGAACAATCCGGCGGGCGCCTCTCTCGACAATCGGCCGGTTTTGCTGTACATTAAGCGCAAGGATGGGAATATGATCACACCGACAGACTTGATCCTCGTTTGTGTATTGCCGGGTCCACGCGACCTGGAGATTGCCCGGCTGCTGGGCTGGTATCGGATCCCGCTGCGGACCGCCCCGAAAGTGGTCGCCGTGGACGCCCTGGCTTTCTACCAGCCGGGCAGCTTCGGCGCCTGCGGCAGGCGCATCGAGCGGATCGCCCGGGTCCATGGGCACGAGCTGACCACCCGGGCCGAGCTGCTGCGCGACGAACCGGGTCACCCGCGCGCCCGTGAAGAATATTACAAGATCCAGCTCGGTCCGCTGGAAAATCTGGCCCAACCGGTCCTGGCCGGGAAGTGGACCCGGCTGACCTTCCTCTACACCACTGGCGAATACCTGCTGCAGGCCGCGACGCTGAACGACCTGGTGGTCCGCTCGGACGAGCGGGCGGTGCTCTGGCATTCGCTGCGCGAGCGGGCCGAAAAGGATGAGCTGTACCGGCCCGAAATGCCAGGCGCCGATCTGCCGGAGGATGTGTTGATGAAGCTGTTGGGTATCCAGGGGTTCAGGCAGGGAAGGCCATGAATCCTGGGCTGGCGAATCCATCCCGGCATTGAGAATCCACCCCCAATTGCAATATAATCAGAGCTGGTAAGGCCGGTTCCCCTTATTTACCGGCCGATTCGATCGTTCGGAGCAATTTCTCTCGATACTATTGGTATTTTTTTGGAGTCCTTATGCTGATTAAAAATGGAACCCTGGTGAATGCCACCGATACCGTCAGGGCGGATCTCCTCATCGAGGGAGACAAGATCGCCCAGGTCGGTGTCGACCTGTCTGCTCCCGGCCACGAGGTGCTCGACGCGGCCGGCAAGCTGGTCCTGCCTGGCGGGGTCGACCCGCATACCCATTTCGACCTGCCCATGTTCGACACGGTCTCCTCGGACGACCATTACACCGGCCACAAGGCGGCCGCCTTCGGCGGAACGACGACGGTGATCGATTTCGTCTCCTTCGACCTGCCGACATTCAGGGAATCGGTGCAAGCCTGGCACGAGAAAGCCCAAAAAGCCGCCATCGATTACTCTTTCCACATGAACCTGACCCGTTTCGACGAGGCCGTCGCTGCCGAGATCCCGTCCCTGCCTGGGATGGGGATCACCACCCTGAAGGTTTTCACCGCCTATAACGGCCGCCTGCGCCTGGACGACAGTTCCATTTTCAAAGCCATGCGGATCGCCCGCGATAACGGCATGCTGGTCATGTTGCACGCCGAGAACGGGGACGTGATCGAAACCCTGACGAACGAGGCCCTGGCTGCCGGTTACTGGACGCCCGAATGGCATGCCCGCACCCGTCCTGCCTGGGGCGCGGTCGATGCCACCTTGCGGGCCTGCTCGCTGGCTGCCCAGGCGGATGCATCGCTTTATGTGGTCCATATGAACGCCGCCGGCGAGGTGGACATGCTGCGCTACGCCCGCGAACGCGGCGTCAAGGTGATGGGTGAGACCTGCCCGCAGTACCTGTTCTTCACCGAAAACGACCTGCGTCGTTCGGATGGGGCCAAGTGGGTCTGCTCGCCGCCCATGCGGACGGTGGTCGACAATGCCCGCCTGTGGGAGGGATTGGTCAGCGGCACCATCCAGACCCTCGCCACGGATCACTGCGCTTTCTTCTACGACGGCAGCAAGCCGATCGTGTACGAAGGCAAACCGGTGGCCATCCCCGGCAAGGAGCTTGGCCAGGAGGACTTCACCAAGATCCCCAACGGGTTGCCGGGTGTGCAGGACCGCCTGCCGGTCTTCTGGACGACCGCCGTCCGGTCCGGGAAGATCAAGGCCAACCAGTTCGTCGCCCTGACGAGCACCAACCCGGCCAAGATCTTCGGCCTGTACCCGCGCAAGGGCGCGCTGCTGGCCGGCTCGGACGCGGATGTCGTGATCTGGGATCCCGAGAAGAAGGTCAAATACGGCGTGGCCCTGTCGCACCAGCGCACGGATTACAATCTTTACGAAGGCTGGGAACTGACCGGGTATCCGGTCAAGGTCTTCCTGCGCGGCGAGCTGATCGTCGACGGAGATAGGTGGCTTGGACAGCGCGGCAAGGGCACCTTCCTGCCGCGACAAGCCGGCGCCCCGGTCCTGTAAGGAGACGGAAATGGCTGATCCTGTTTGCGAAGCCATCGTCGTTCATTGCATGGACGCCCGCCTGCAGAAGCCGATCAATGACTGGCTCCAGCGCCGCTTCAACCTCTCGGACTACGACCGCATCTCGCTGGCTGGCGGGGTCTTCGAGCTGGACATGATCCTGAAGCAGATCGAGATCTCGCATACCCGCCACAAGACCCGCAAGGTCATCCTGGTCAACCACGAGAACTGCGGGATGTACACGCAGGACAACTCACCCGAACGGCATGCCGCCGACTTGCGCCGGGCAGAGCAGCGCATCAAGGATGAGTTTCCCCAGTTGGAAGTCGAGCTGTATTACCTGCACCTGACCGGGATCTTCGAGCGCATTCCCGGCGGCTGACCTGTCGTATATCGGGGTGAGGAGGGGACGAGTTCCATGAAGGCAGAAAATCGGCGAGGAGAATCGTTTGAAAACCCATTCGTTGTTTACATCCCTGAAAGATTTGAAAGGGAATGCCCGCGGTTGCGTCTATACCGAACCGTTATGGGGGATCCCGTATAACCTGTACGCCCCCTACGCCTCGATCTATATGATTGCCCTCGGCCTGACCGATAAACAGATCGGCCTGACCGTCTCGGTCAGCTGGGCGCTGCAGATCGTCTTTGCCCTGCTCAGCGGGGTCATCACCGACAAGCTGGGCCGCCGGCTGACGACTTTACTCTCCGACTTGATCTCCTGGACCATCCCGGCGCTCATCTCGGCCATCGCCCTGAACTTCTGGTTTTTCCTGGGCGCGGCGCTCTTCAATAGTTTCTGGAGGGTTTCCCATAATTCCTGGACCTGCCTGATGGTGGAGGACACCGACCCGGAACAGCTGGTCGATATCTATTCCTGGGTCTACATCGCCGGACTGCTGGTGGCCTTCTTCGCACCCCTGGCCGGCTTGTTGATCAAATCGTTTTCGCTGGTTCCGACGCTGCGCGGCCTGTACCTGTTCGCGGCGATCATGTTCACGGTCAAATGCATCACCACCTATCGGCTGACGAAGGAGACCGAGCAGGGTACGATCCGCATGCGTGCCACCCGGCACCAAAGCGTATTTTCGGTGTTGGGTGAGTATCGCGGCATCTTCAGGGAAGTGCTGCATGCACCTCAGACGCTGTACACCGCCGGGATCATGCTGATCATGAGCATTTACCTGACGATCAACGGGACGTTCTGGGCCATCCTCGTGACCGAGAAGCTGCACATCCCGGCCCAAAACCTGGCGATCTTTCCCTTCGCCAGGTCGGTCATCATGCTGGCCTGCTTTTTCGTCGTCATCCCGCGCTTGCGCTCGGTGCATTTCCAGATCCCCCTGGTGGTC
Source organism: Anaerolineales bacterium (assembly GCA_035506155.1). Taxonomy (GTDB): domain Bacteria; phylum Chloroflexota; class Anaerolineae; order Anaerolineales; family Villigracilaceae; genus UBA877. The sequence continues at coordinate 406 of DATJPX010000081.1, read as the reverse complement.
GGTTTTGTCGGCTTCCTGCTGAGCCAGCTGTTGCTGCTCAGCATGCCCGAAAAAAGCTATGCCCTGCTGCTGGTCAGCATCTTCCTGGAAGCCTGCAGCGCGGCCGCCGTCGACCCGCTCCTCGACCAGTTGATGGCGCGCAGCGTGGAGGCGAAGGAGCGGGCCCGGATCCAGTCGATCCTGTATGTTGGGATCATCCTGTTCACGTCGCCCTTCGGCTGGATCGCCGGGACGCTCTCGGAAGTCAACAAATCCTTGCCGTTCTTTTTGAACATCCTGCTCCTGGCATCCGGGGCGGGGCTGGCGTACCTCGCCGGGAGGGCGGCCAAAAGGCGGGCTATGGCGGCGCAGATCGAAGTGGAAACTGCCTTGCCATGAAGATTTGAATGCAAGCGAAGTGGCGGCC
>DATJPX010000080.1:0-14296 GCA_035506155.1 Anaerolineales bacterium | reverse complement strand
GGTTGCGCTGAGGGTAATAGGTATTTACATCCCCAAACCCGACCAGGTCGACATCCAGCTCTTCGGCCGCTTCTGCCGCCCCCCACCACATCGGGCTGGAGTAGGGGTTCGAAACTCCCCAGTTGATGATAAAACCAAAAGCCGGCCGGGTGCGGTGATCGACTGCCTTCTCGGTAACGGGCATTCTCGGTTCTTTGACTTTGGGCATGTTCTCCTGCCTTCCAAGCCAACATCGAAATTTAGCTACAAGATATCGGCAACGGGAAAGGCGATCGGAATATAAGCAGGGTGATTATACACTTTGTACGAACAGTCCCAGGCGCCTTGCTGGGTCGAAGCGCATGATCCATTCGGAATCACACGGACAAAAAACGACCCCGCCTGTCTGGAACCGGGCGGGGCCATTTTCGATAACCCGTTCTCATTTCTTCGTCAATTCCACCAGGAACGTATCCAGCGCCAAATCCAGGGGGACCTGGCTCGTTTTTGCCCCCTCGTCGATCTCCAACAACTTGTGATAAACAACTTCCAGCGTGGTCAATGAGAAGCGCCGCGCCTGGGTAGTGATCTTCCCAGCCACGAACTCATGCAAACCCAATTCCTTCTGAACCTCGGCCTGGCTGCCGTTTCCGTCCAGGATCTCGCGCGCCTGGAGCAGCAAGCGGAACTGGCGGATGACCATGCCCCACAACTCGAAGGCGTCCTCGTCTTCGAGCAATTGATGGAGCACGTGCTGGGCTTTCCTGCCGTCGCCCTGACCAAGAGCGTCCACCAGTTCGAAGATGCTCCCCTGGGCGGTAACGATGCTGACCCGTTCCACATCCAGCAGCTTGACCGGCCGCTCGAGATTGACGTAGGTCAACAGCTTGACAAGTTCCTGGGAGGCGATGCGGGTGTCTTCGCCGACCATCTCGGCAAGCCGTGCCGCCGCGTCCGGCTCGATCCGTCCGCCCTGTTTTTTTGCTTCGCCCTCGATCCAGCGCGGCATCTCCCAGCGTTTGGGCAGGCTGTAGACGTGCACCGCGGCGCGTGTTCCAGCGTGGGAGGCGGCCCACTTCAACAGCCAGTGGTCGCGCTTGAGCTCCTCGGACTCGACCAGGGCAATGTTCGTGGATGGCTGGGCCTTGTCCAATAATTCGAGGAATTTCTTGCGCCCTTCGGCGGAGTTGAAAGCCGCAATCGGATGGGCCAACACCACCACCCGGCGCGGTGCCAGGAACGGGGCTGCGTTGACGGCCGTATTCAGAGCCTCGAAGTCCAGCCCGGTCCGGCCGTCGAAACGGGCAATGTTCATCTCCGCGGTGGTCGGGTCGCCCAGGCCGGCGCAAATTTTTTCGACGGCTTCAGCGATAGCAAACTCGTCGTTGCCGTGCAGGAGAATGATGGGAGGAATATCGGTCATGATCAGCCAGGGGAATTACCGCGAAGGAATTGGATCAGGCCAAGCATCCTTTATCCAATCGCGGCGAGTGATTACCCTCTCGTAACAACTCGATGCAGCTTCAACCCACCCAGCCGGATTGGAAAGACGTCCGCCACGGCCAGCCCCTGGGGGTCGCCGGAGGTGGTGATGTGTTCCTGGACCTTCGGCCCGAGCGGCTGGCTGAAAATGAAACCGAGCGTCGCCAGGGTGATGACCAGCGGCAGGCGGTCCACTTTCTCACGCCGGCTCTTCGCCCCGGCCATGCCCAGCCAGGCCAGAATCCCGGCCACGAACCCAGAGACGGCGTAGTTCGTCCCGCAGTTGGGATGGATCGCCAGCCGGCGCTCGCCCTGGTTCATCCGGGACAGCGCCTGCAGGACGGTCTCGCGCAGCTCTTCGGTATCGACTTCACCGACCAGGAAGAAGCCGCCCGGGAAGGACCAGCCTGCCAGCGGCCGGGACGGGAAACGCCCGGACAGGAGGGTGATGGTGGCGTGTTCCAGGCCATGGTTGCGGCGGATGTGGGAAATTACGGGAATATCCAGGATGGTCATGGGAACTCCATTCGCAAGGGATTATACCCGTAATCAAAAAATCCCCTCTTCCGGTTGGAAGAGGGGATCGGGAGGCTTTACTGGGCAGGGATGGCGACCGGCTCGGTCGCCGGTGCCGTTGTGGCCTGCAGAAAACCAATGTACATCAGGATCGCGCCGACCAGTTCGGTCAGGTAGAGGAAGTCCGGCAGGCCGGCCCGGACGAATGAGCCGCCGATGGCCGGAGCCAGGGCGCCGGCGGCGATCAGGATGTTGCCGATCATCCGGTTGAAAAGCACGCGCTTGCGCCAAAAGATGAAGGCGGAGTACAGCGCCCCGCCGACCATCGTGATGGATCCGTAGATGTTGAGGAGGATGGTCAGGGCGATCACCAGCCCGCTCCGGCCGAGCACCAGTTGGTACTGGGACGAGATTGGCTGGCTGACCTGGTAGGAGGCAGCCGCCGCGGTGATCGGCGAGGCCACGATCAGGGCGGTCGCCAGCAGGCTGACGGCTGCCAGGATGCCGGTGACGGCCCAGGCGGCGCCGCGCCGGCGCACCAGCAGGTGCAGGGTGCCCTGGCCGAGCCATGCCGCCGAGATCATCGCCCCGGCCAGGTACCACAGCTTCACGATCGCCGCGCTGAAGGTCAGGCCGAGGATGACCTCGCTCAAGGTGCCCAGGCCATATCCGAGCAGGCCGATGCTCCAGATCAGCAGGTGCGGTCCGCGCCGGAGCAGGTAGCGGCGGAAGACTGCGGCCGTAAAGGCGAAAGTCACGATTGTGGAAAGATAGGGAATGTAATGCATAGGGACTCCTCTTTTCCAATTAACCAAATTTGTACCCGAATACGGATAAAGCGACGAGCACGAAAGTGGACAGCATGGCGAGCAGGAGCAGGCCGATCAGGAAAGGCACCAGCCATTTCGACCAGGCCGAGGGACGGAAGCGCCGGCTCTTCATGGACGGGCCTCCTCGAGGGCGCGGTAGGTTTCCAGGAGGGTGACCAGGACCTGGTCTGTGAAAGCCAGCGTCCGGTTGAGCATCTCCCCCCAGGCAGCCCCGGAAGGGATGCCGGCTTCCTGGTAGACTGCGATCATGGATTCGAGCAGGGCATTGCGGAAGAAAAGGAAAGCCCGGGCCGCCTCGAGGCTGTCGAGGTTGAAGCGGCGGCCGCGGCTGGCATACTCATAGCCGAGGGAATGGGCTTCGGCGATCGCCCCGGGACCTTTCGCGGACAGGAAATTCGCCAGGCCCTGGACCAGGACCCGCCCGCTCTGGCGGTATTGTTCGCGGGCCGGTTCGTCCAACCGGGCATACCAGGATTCCGCCTCCAGCTGGCCTTCACCGACTTTGAAACGAATACGGCTGAGCGCAAACTGGACGATGTTCTCGGGGCCGGGCGCATGCATCGGTTGGGCGGTCCGGGACCACAACTCGACTTCCGAGCGCCGATAGCGCCGGTGATTCCCCCGCGTGCGATGGACGGGGATGCGTCCCTTATCCGACCACAGGCGGACCGTGCTTGGATGCACACCCAGCAACCCGGCTGCCTGGCTGAGGGTAAGCCATTCGTCTTGATCCATGAGCATCTTGCCTTCCCAGGAAAACCGCTAAATTCCAAAACAGGTTGAATCTATCACACACAAGTCATCCGTCAATGTAGATTTACGTAGATTTTAATGGGAAGAGATTATAAAAAGCTGAGCAGGGCCTGGAAATCCACCGTTAGAATCCCCCAACGGAAAGCAAAAGTAAAAAAACCGGGCCCCATCCTTGCGAATGGGGCCCGGCATCGTTTTTACCAGGGCAACGGGTCCGGCTGGATGTCGTCAGTCCACAGGGCATGCATCGCCCGGACGGTTTCCGGCGGCAGCATCCGATCCGCGGCGGCGAAATTATCCAGGGCCTGGGCGACGGTCTTGGCCCCCGGGATGATCGTGGAAAGCTGCGGCTGGGCCAGGCAATACTGCAGGGCGGCGTGCGCCATGGAGATCCCGGGCGGAACCAGCGCGGCGAACTTCTCGACCAGGGCGCCCCGGCGGGCGATCACCTCCGCCGGCCAGCGCTTGCGCACGTCGGCGAACTTGCTGTCCGCCCGGTAGCGGCCGGCGAGCCAGCCCGAGTCGAGCGGCACCTTGACGATCAGGCCGACGCCCTGCTCCTGCGCCCGGACGAAGGCCGGCATGGGCTCCTGGTAGAAGGCGTTGAAGAACACCTCGGCCGCCTGGCTTTGGGTGGTTTCCATCATCGTCTCGAGCTCGACCTTCCAATCCAGGGAGATGCCGTAGGCCCGGATCTTGCCCTCAGCCTTGAGCTTCTCCAGCTCGGCGTACTGGTCGGCGGTCCGGCCGTCCATCAGTTCCCGGGAAGGATTGTGCAGCAGCAGGATGTCAACGTAGTCGGTCTGCAGGCGCTTCAGGCTGCCTTCGAGCGAGGGCCGAATGGCGGCGGTGCTGAAATCCGTCACTCCCTCGGGGCTGTGGCCGAACTTGGAGCAGAGGAGGATGTCCTTGCGGACGGGTTTCAGCACCTGGCCGAGGAATTCCTCGCTGCGCCCGTGGTTGTAGGCCGGGGCGGTATCGAAGAAGTTGCAGCCGGCGTCGAGCGACTTCTGGACGATGCGCAGCGCCTCGCCGGGATCGCTGGCGCCCCAGTCGGGATTAGCCAGCTGCCAGGCACCCAGGCCGATCTCGCTGACCTGCATGCCGGTGTTGCCGAATGGTCGTAGCTTCATGGGAGACTTTCCTTTCTTGCAAAGATGGCCCGTTCTTCGGGAATGGCGCTTCGGTGATTTCTCGCCCAATTGTAGGGGAAAAGTGGTCCCATTGGTAGACCCACATTCCTGGCTTTTTGATAAGCCCACTCGGCCAACATCCCCTTCCGGGATGGAATCCATTTACACCTCAATCGAGAGTCATCCAAGCCAAGGCGGGCAGGCCCGGGAGGCGCTTCTTTCCCAAGCCGCTCTGGACATCGAAGAGGACATCCGCAGGCTGGGCGAGGCGATAAGAAAGATGCAGAGCGGAATCTGATAATAAAAAGAGCCGGCGCATGCCGGCTCTCATCCAAACTTCTTCTGCATTTCAATTCAAAGTGTAAAAGTCCATCCCGTCGCCCAGGTCCTCGACGATCACGGAGCCGCGGGCGAAGAACAGCTTGACCGAGATCCACAGGTCGCCGACCGAGCTGGCCGCATTGACGATGGCAGCCAGCAGGACCGGCAACAGCGCCCCGACCGGCAAGCCGGCCAGGAGGATCATTCCCAGGATCGAGAAGAGCGCGAAGGGCGCCAGGGTGATGACCATGTACTCCCGGCGCGGGAAATACCAGCCCGGCGCGGCGGCGAACGCATACCAGCCGCGGAAGCCGAACTTCGGCCGGCGGCGTGTGTACATCCAGAAGAAGGCGCCGTGGATGGACTCGTGCAACAGGAGCTGGCCGACGAATACCCCCAGGAGCCAGGCAAGCAGGACGAGCGGGCTGATCGAACCCGGCAGGAAGTCCCTGGCAAAATCCGGGCGGACCAGCGTCAGGTACCAGATGAAGAACCACCCGAAGACGAGCAGCAACACGAAGCTCCCGGCGTTCAAGCCCCAGAAAGCCAGCCGGTTTTTGGACAGGCGGAAGGAATAGACCAGGGTGGTGTTGGCGGGCCGGACGTCCGTGGTGCGGAAGTCGTCCATCAGGCCACCTTGCGCCCCTTGGGCGCCTCACGCTGGATGCCGAAGGCCTGTTCCAGCGCCTGGTGGAGCGAGCGCGCTTCCACCACCTCGATGTCCTTCGGCCAGGGCTCGCCCTGGCGCAGGCGCTTCGGGACGATGGCGGTCTTGAAGCCCAGCTTGGAGGCTTCGCGCAGCCGGACAGGCATCTGCCCGGGCATGCGCAGCTCCCCGGCCAAGCCGATCTCGCCGATCAGGACCGTATCGGCCTTGACCGGCAGGTCGCGCATCGACGAGGCCACCGCCGCAGCAATGGACAGGTCGGCGGCCGGCTCGTCGATCTTCAGGCCGCCCACCACGTTGACGAAGACGTCTGCCTCGGCCAGTTTCAGCCCAACCCGGCGGGTCAGCACGGCCGCGATCATCAGCAGGCGGTTGTAGTCCACGCCGTTGGGGGTCCGACGGGCATTGCCAAACTGCGCTGCCGAGGTCAGCCCCTGGACCTCCACCAGCAGCGGACGGGTCCCTTCCATGGTGACGGCGATGGCCGACCCGGCCGCGTTGACCATCCGCTCGGCCAGGAAGGCCTCCGACGGATTGCTCACTTCGGCCAGCCCGCGCTCGACCATCTCGAAGACTCCCACCTCAGCCGTCGCCCCGAAGCGGTTCTTGACCGAGCGCAGCAGGCGGTAAGCCTGGAAGCGGTCGCCTTCCAGGTAAAGCACCGTGTCGACGATGTGCTCGAGGACGCGCGGCCCAGCGATCGTCCCTTCCTTGGTGACGTGGCCGATGACGAAGACCGCCGGGCCGGAATTCTTGGCCAGCTCGCGCAGCCGGTTGGCGGACTCGCGCACCTGCGAGACCGAGCCGGCGGCCGAGTCCATGTCGGGCATGTAGACGGTCTGGATCGAATCGACGATCAGGATGTCAGGCCGGAGGGCGGCGACGTGGTCGAGGATGCTGTCGAGGCTGGTCTCGGTGACCAGGTACAGTTCGGCCGGGAATTTCGCCGCTGGGGTGATCCGGGCGGCGCGCATTTTGATCTGGCGCTCGGACTCTTCGCCCGAGACGTACAGGACCTTGAGCTTGTCTGCCATCTCGAGCGCCATCTGCAGCATCAGGGTGGACTTGCCGATGCCCGGGTCGCCGCCCACCAGGACGATCGAGCCGGGGACGATCCCGCCGCCCAGCACCCGGGCGAACTCGCCGATCGGGACCGGGATCCGGTCCTCGGCCTGGCTGCTGACATCCGCCAGGCGGCGCGGGCTGGAACGCCCGCTCAGGCCGCGCGGGGCGCTCTTCCCGCCGGCCGGTTCGTCCGAGACGATCTCCTCGACCATCGAATTGAACGAGCCGCACTGCGGGCATTTCCCCATGAAACCGGCGGAGACGCGTCCGCATTGCTGGCAAACGTAACGGGTGTGGGTTTTTGGCATGCCTGTTTTCCTCTCGACTATTTGACGGCAGTGATCATCGGATCCGCACCGAAGGGGGTATGGATCGGGGCGGGCATCTGGATGACCACCTTCACCAACGGCCGCAGCAGATCGTCGACTTCCTGGATAGTCCGGGGGCGGACGGCCGCCGGGAGTTCGTCGAACAGCTGGCCGGCGAACCAGGCCCCCGAGTGGGTCGATTCTACCTGACGAAAGCCGATCTCCCGAAGCCAGGCAGTCAGGGTCCCGCCGGAGGGATGGGTCAAACGGCAGGCTTTCGCTTCCAGGATGCGGGACCGGAGTTCCTCCAGCAGGTCGACCGTCAGCTTGCCCCAGGCCAGGGTCCGGCCGTCATCAGAAAGCTTCGCCAGCGCATCGGGGCGCGACAGGGCCAGTTTCAGGCGGACTATCGCCGCATATTCCTTCTCGATGTGCCGATCGTAGATCGTCAGCCAGCAGGTGTGCAGGGTGATCTCGTCCAGCTCGAACTCACGCTCGCGGCCATCCCGGTAGGCAGACAGGCTCTCGTAGAAGATCCGCAGGCGGCCGCCGCGCCGCAGGATGCGGTGGAGTTCCCGCAGGGTAGCCTGCGGGTCCGGGGTCTGCTCCACGGAAGAGGCGGCCATGGCCCCATCGAAGACCTCGTCCAGGAAGGGCAGGCTGGTCCCCGGCTGCGCGTACAGGAAGCGGACGTTGCGGACGCCCAGGCGTCGGGCATTTTCGGTACAAACATCGATCCGCCGCCGGGAACCGTCCACCCCGACGACCTCGTGGGCGGAAGGCGCCACGATCAGGGATGGCCAGCCGTCGCCGGGTCCGAAATCGAGCAGGGTCTGGCCCTCCCCACCGGTCGAATAGAGGAAATCCAACATCGCACCGCGATCCCGCCAGTGGCCCCGGTCGTTGGCATCAAAAGGCTGGTAGATGACCGGCAGGCCGAACCCGGATTGCGAAGCCACGTCCTCGTAAAAAAACTCCGTGGAGGTGCACGGCTTGGGATGCAGGTTTTTCGCGATCCAGCTGAAAACGTCCATTCGATCACCCTTCTGATTTCCAATCCAAAAACCGGACGGATCAGAAATCAGCTATCCCATATTATAACCTTCGGCCAATCCCATACACCTTATGCTATACTTCTGCCAATGGACTTATTGGCCTTCTTGGAGGGACGAGGCAAGTTGTTTTGGGGGGTGGTGGGGATAGTTTTCATCTTCTTGTTGGGGGTTGTGGATTACGTAACCGGCTTCGAGATCAACATTTCGTTCTTTTACCTCATCCCGATCGGCCTGCTGTCGTGGTACGCAGGCAGGCAGTTGGGACTCTTCGCAGCGGCCGCCAGCTCCATCACCTGGTTCATGGCCGACTATACCAGCGGGTTGCTTTATTCCCACCCTGCCATCTACGTCTGGAATGCCTCCTTCCGATTGGTCTTCTTCGGCGTCGTCTCCTGGTTGATCTCGGTCGTACACGACGTAAACAAGGAGAACCAGGAATTGGTCAGGGTGGATTTCGTGACCGGGGCGGTCAGCGTCCGCTATTTTTACGAACTGGCTAAAATCGAGATCAAACGCGCCGAACGCTACAAACGGCCGTTCACCTTCGCCTATATCGACCTGGACAATTTCAAGTCCATCAACGACCGGCTGGGCCACAGCATAGGCGATCGGGTCTTGCGGGCTGTGACGGAGAGCATCCAAAGCCAGATCCGCCCCACGGACAGCCTGGGCCGGTTGGGGGGAGACGAATTTGCCCTGCTCCTGCCCGAGACGGACGAAGCACATGCGAAAAATGTCATCCAAAGGATCCATTCCAGCCTCGTGAATGAAATGCTCAAGAACAGCTGGATGGTCACTTTCAGCGTCGGCGTGGTGACCTTCTGCGAGCCGCCCGCGTCGGTGGATGAAATGGTCAAGCTTGCCGACAGCACCATGTACAAGGTGAAAACGCACGGCAAGAATGGGGTCAGTTATCACGTCCATGGATGCTGACTTCGGCTATTCTCCCACCCGGCCCGAGCGGCCATTCCTGCTGGCCACGGATATCGACGGAACCATCCTCGGCGACGAGGCTGGCGAATCCGTCCTGCGATCCTTCGCCCAAAACCACCGGCCAAGCTTCCGCCTGGCCTACGTGACCGGGCGGTACCGCTCGTCCGTGGAGCGGCTGGTGGCGGAGGGACGCCTGCCGACCCCGGATTTCATCTGCTGCAACGTCGGCACCGACCTCATTGCCGTGGGTGATCCGGACAACGCCCTCGGACGGAAATATGCCGCCCGGGTCGGGCCGGAATGGGACCTGGAAACGATCTACCGCCTCGGGGTGGGAGAAGGCGTCGGGCGGCAGGATTTCAACCAGGAACAGCCGCCCTTCCAGGCCGGTTTCGATTGGGACGGCCAGGCACAGACGCTGCAGGCTTTCCACTCCCGCCTGGCCGGCCTGGATCATTTCCACATTCTGGCCAGCTATGGCGAATTCATCGATGTACTTCCCAATCCACTCGGGAAGGGCAAAGCGGTCGAGTTCCTCCAGCGGGAGTTGGGGATCGACCCGGCGCGGGTGGTCGTGGCCGGCGACTCGGGCAACGATCGCGAGATGTTCGAGACGGCGTTCCGGGGCATCCTGCCGGTCAACGCGCTGGACGAGCTTAAAGCGGTTGCCCGGCCTTCCCGCCATTACCAGAGCCCGCTCCCGGCCGGGCAGGGTGTGTTGGACGGCCTGCGCCATTTCGGATTCGTTGCGCCCCGCGAAACCCCTTGACCGCAGTGCTATACTTGGGGGACATCATAAAAACAGGATTTGACATGTTCAAACAAACCTTATGCGGTACCTGGCAATTCCGTCAGGGTGGGGCGAAAGAGTGGCTCCCGGCCAGTGTGCCGGGCGGCGTGCACACCGACCTGCTTGCTTCGAATAAAATCCCCGATCCGTTCGTGGCTGACAATGAAAAGAAAGTCCAGTGGATCGCCGAGAGCGACTGGGAATACCGGCGCACTTTCAGCGTCGAGAAAAATCTTGCCCGCCAAGAGCGCCAGTTCCTGGTCTGTGACGGGCTGGATACGCTGGCCGAGGTCTCGCTTAACGGCAGGCCGCTTGGCAAGGCCGACAACATGTATCGGCGCTGGAGCTGGGAGGTCGGTGGTTTGCTGAAGGCCGGCGAGAACGAGCTGCGCATCGTCTTTCGCGCCCCGGTCGGCTTCATCAAAGCCCGCCAGGCCGAAAAACCCCTCCTGGGCGGCGGGGATATCCCGGGTGGACCGCATTTGAGAAAAGCGCCCTGCCAATGGGGCTGGGATTGGGGCCCCAAGCTGCCGCCGATCGGCATCTGGAAGGACATCCGCCTGGAAGGGTATTCCCTGGCCAGGCTGGAGGATGTCCACATCCGGCAAAGCCACACCGGCGGCAAGGTGACCGTCCGCGCGGAGGTCTCGGTAAGGCAGTGGAAAGAGTCCGGGTTGCAAGTCACCCTGAAGATTACCGCGCCGGACGGCAAGGTCCAGACCGTCAAGGTCGAACCGGTCAGGGACCACGACGGCGTTCCCTTCTGCAATCTGCAATCTGAAATCAAAAATCCCCAGCTCTGGTGGCCGAATGAGTTCCCCTCGCCTTCGCTCGGGGCAGGCGGCTCGCAGTCGCTGTATAAAGTCGAAGTGATTTTGGAATCCGGCAGGAGCGTGCTGGACAGCCAGACGTTCCAGGTGGGACTGCGCACCCTCGAGCTGCGCCGCGAGCCGGATCGGTGGGGCGAGTCCTTCACCTTCGTCGTTAACGGGGTGCCGATCTTTGCCAAGGGGGCGGACTGGATCCCGGCGGATTCCTTCCCGACCCGCATTAGCGACGCTTCCATGGAACAACTCATCCACGACGCCGCGGCCGCCCACATGAACATGCTGCGCGTCTGGGGCGGCGGTTTCTATGAGGAGGAGCGCTTCTACGACCTGTGCGACCGCTACGGCATCCTGGTCTGGCAGGATTTCACCTTCGCCTGCGGCGTCTATCCGGAGGATGAGGCCTTTGCCGAGAACGTCCGGGTCGAGGCGGTCGAGAACGTCCGCCGGCTGCGCCACCGGGCCAGCCTGGCGCTGTGGTGCGGGAACAACGAGATGGAACAGGGCTGGGTGGACTGGAAGTGGAACGATCCGGAGGACCCGGTCGTGCAAAGCCTGAAGGCCGGCTACGATCGCATGTTCCACCGCCTGCTGCCAGCAGTGGTGGCGGCCGAGGACCCCGACCGGCCCTACTGGCCCAGCTCGGCCTCCTCGGGCGTGGCCTTCACCAATCCGAACGGCCAGGTCCGCGGCGACACCCATTACTGGGACGTCTGGCACGGGCGCAAACCCTTCACCGCCTACCGCGAGCAGTTCCCACGTTTCATGAGCGAGTTCGGCTTCCAGGCCCTGCCGCCCTACAAGACGGTCCAGACCTACGCCGCGCCGGAAGACCAGAACATGACTTCCTACGTCATGGAGCACCACCAGCGCTCCGGCTCGGGCAACGGCCTGATGGTCGGACAGATGACCGATACCTTCCGCATGCCCAGGGATTTCCAGTCGCTGGTCTACCTGAGCATGGTCCTGCAGGCCGAAGGCATCCGCTACGGGGTGGAGCACTGGCGCCGCAACCGCGAGCGGGTCAGCGGGACGCTGATCTGGCAGTTGAACGACTGCTGGCCGGTGGCCTCCTGGTCGAGCATCGACTACTTCGGGCGCTGGAAGGCGCTCCACTACGCCGCCAGGCGGTTCTACGCCCCGGTCCTGCTCTCGATCGAGGACAAGGCCGAGTCTATGGGCATCTTCGTCACCAACGATACCGTCCGCGGCTGGACCGGCGAGGTGCGCTGGTCGCTGGAAACCGTCGGCGGCAAACGCCTCAAGGCCGGGACCGAAAAGGTCGCAGTCAAAGCCCTGGCCGCAGCCGAGATCGGCAAATTGGATTTCCACCGCCAGGTCACTGATGAGAACCGCCGCGGGTTGGTCTTCGTTGCCGAGCTGTGGAAGGGCAGGGAATGGATCGCCCGCCAGGTGGCCCTCTTTGCCCCGAACAAACACCTGGAACTGGCCGATCCTCAGCTCGTGGCAAAAGTCTCCCTGAAGGGCGAGCAGCTTGTCATCGAGCTGGCCGCAAAGTCCCTGGCGCGCTTCGTCGAGTTGGAGCTGGCTGGAGCAGACGTTGTCTTCAGCGACAACTACTTCGACCTGCCCGCTGGCCGGAGTGTCACCGTCACCTGCCCGCTTCCGGAAGGCTGGAGCCTCGAGCAGGCCAGGGCCGCCCTGCGGGTCCGTTCGCTGCATGACAGCTATTAGTTGGTGCGTGGAAGATCGTCCCGGTGCTATACTTGGGTACGATCAAGGATCGGCGTGATTTAAACTTATAGTTCACGGAAGGAGGAATAATATGCTCGTCGGAGAACGCATGTCCAAGCCGGTCATCACCGTTCGGCCGGAAACATCCATGCCGGAGGCGCTCGACCTGATGCGCAAGGAACACATCCGGCGCCTGCCGGTTGTGAACAAGAAAGGCGAGCTGGTCGGCATCGTCACCGAGGCGGACCTGCTCAAGGCTTCCCCGTCCGAAGCCACCAGCCTGAGCATCTACGAGGTGACCTACCTGCTCAGCAAATTGACGGTCGACCGGATCATGACCAAGAAAGTCGTCACGATCACCGAAGATACCCCGCTGGAAGAAGCCGCCCGCATCATGGCGGACCACAAGTTCAGCGGTCTGCCGGTGGTGCGCGGCAAGGCGGTGGTCGGGATGATCACCGAGACCAGCCTTTTCCGCATCTTCCTGGAGCTGCTCGGCGCCCGGCGCGCCGGCATCCGGCTCACCGTTAGCGTGCCCGATACGCCCGGCAAGCTGGCCGACCTGACCCGGGCCATCCACGACCTGGGCGGCAACATCATCGCCCTGGGAACCTTCATGGGCGAAAGTCCATCCAAAGGACTGGTCACCATCAAGGTCGAGGGCGTGAAGATGGACGAACTGAAGAAAGCCATCCGGCCGCTGGTGGACAAGATTATCGACATCCGCAGCACCGCGGCAGTCTGAGCCCCGGCGCGTTCCTTGCTGCCCTTCAGGAGTGTGGAGGCTTCTCCACACTCCTGAACTTTTATTAGTCCTCTTGGTCACCTTGCGTAATCGGATGGAAGTGGGGATAATTGACCTGATTTATAGTCCTTTTTAGAGCGGAGAGCATATGAGCGATAATAATCCAACTTCTTTGAACTGCCCCGCCTGCGGCGCCCCGCTGGAACCCGATGGGACCCATGCCACGGTGCGCTGCAAATTCTGCGGCAACGTCGCCTTGATCCCGGGCTTCGCGCCGGGCCAGGCCGGCGGATCGGCCTCTGCAATGGACGAAATCCGCCGGCTGGTCGGGAGCGGCAGTCTGTCGGACGCCATCCAGCGCTACCAGCAGGCTTACGGCGTCGACCTACAGGACGCCCAGGAAGCCATCGACGCCCTGCAGGCCGGCCGGACGGCGAACCCTACCGCGCCGGGAATGCGTCCCCCCGAGGAACTGACCAGGACCCTCAAGCAGGTCCAGCAGCTGCTCGCCTCCGGGAACAAGATCGAGGCCATCAAGGTCTACCGCGAGCATTTCGATGTCAGCCTGGAACGCGCCAAGAGCGCCGTCGACCAGATCGAGGCCGGCGGGGGCTACCAGGCTGCAACCGGTTTCCAGGCCTTGGGCCAACCCCCGGTCCAGGTTGCCAGCCCGGCCCCGGCCCGCAGGTCCTGGGCGGGCTGCATCGTGGGCGTCATCGTGCTCGTCGTCGCCGGGGCGATCGGCTTCTTCGCCTTCAACCGGGGCGGCCCGCTGACCGTGCACTACAACAACAACGGGCCGGCCGTCATGGTCCCAGCCGGGGTGGAGGCTGCGCCGAATATCGCCGCCGCATTCTATAATGCGGACAAGGATGCCTATTTTGCCGGTTTGCTCAACGGCACCACCGGGAAGGCGGTCTGGTACGCCCCGATCCTGGCGTCGGGCGCCAACATCGATGCGATCGTTGCCGGGACCGACTTGGTTTACGTCGCCTCCGGTTCAAGCCTGCTGGCCTATCACGACAGCGACGGAAGCCTGGCCTGGCAGACCCAGATGCCCGACAAGCTGAACTACGGCGACTCTGTCATGCTGGTGACGGCCGGCCGGGTAATCACGGACAACGCCGACCAATCCATCCAGGCCTACGACGCCGCCACCGGCAGCCTGGCCTGGAATATGCGCCTGACCGGCTACGA
>DATJPX010000079.1:0-50278 GCA_035506155.1 Anaerolineales bacterium | reverse complement strand
CTGATCGGTTTTTGTCTTGACAGCCGGCGTACGCCGCCGTATACTTTCGACCACAATTGAACGGGGAGCCCGTGTTCCGGGCTGAGAGGAAGGCCACCAGCCTTCGACCCGCATTACCTGATCCGGATCATGCCGGCGGAGGGACCCTCTTTCGTATTCGACCATCCTCCCCGGCGGAGGATGGTTCTTTTTTATGCCGCGTGCCGTCATCTTTGCCAACGGGATTCTCCCGGACCTGGAAGCGGTGCATCGTTTGATCGATCCCGGCGATACCCTCATCGCTGCCGACGGCGGGACGCACCACGCCCTGGCCCTCGGTTTCATCCCGGCGGTGTTGATCGGCGATCTGGATTCCCTGACTGCCGCTGACCGGCGGCAAGTGGAGGCCGCCGGCGCCGTCATCCGGCAACATCCGCGGGACAAGGACGAGACGGACCTCGAGCTGGCCCTGCAATATGCTGTCAAGGCGGGTTTTCGGGAGATCGTCGTCACCGCCGCGCTGGGCGGCCGCCTGGACCAGACCCTCGGCAACCTGTTCCTGCTGACCCGGCCCGAGTACGCTGCCCTGGACATCCGCATGGACGACGGGGTGGAGGCGGGCTGGTTCGTGTACAGCCGCTCAGAGGTCCATGGGCAAGCGGGGGATTTGATTTCCCTGATTCCCTGGAACGGGGAAGCGGCCGGCGTCACCACCGAAGGGCTGCGTTGGCCGTTGATGGATGAAACCTTATACCCGGATCGGACGCGCGGCATCAGCAACGAACTGCTCGGCGAGGCGGCCTCGGTTGCCTTGAAATCCGGCCGGCTGCTTCTCGTCCATCGACGCAGCCAGCCATCCCAAATTCCTGGAGGTTCTTGATGAAACGCATTTTCTCATTTGTCCTGCTTGTTGCCGTCTTCCTGGCGGGCTGCGGCCCACAGGGACCCGTGACCCTGACCGTCATGACCCACGATTCGTTTGCGGCCAGCGACTCGGTCATCCAGGCCTTCGAACAGGCCAACAATGCCAAGGTCAGTTTCCTGAAATCGGGAGACGCCGGGGCGGAACTCAACAAAGCCATCCTGACCAAGGATGCCCCCCTGGCGGATGTGATGTACGGGACGGATAACACCTTCCTGTCGCGCGCCCTGGATGCGGGCATCTATGAGCCGTATAACTCGCCGCTCTTGGCGCAGGTCCCGGCCGAGTTCAAGCTCGACCCGCAGAACCGGGCCTTGCCGGTGGACTATGGCGATGTTTGCATCAATTACGACAAGGCCTATTTCAGCAGTCGCAGCTTGGCCGTCCCGGAGACGCTCGAGGATCTGGCCAAGCCCGATTACAAGGGTTTGCTGGTAATGGAGAACCCGGCCACTTCTTCGACCGGGTTGACATTCCTGTTGGCGACCATCAAGCATTTCGGCGCGGATAAATACCTGGCCTACTGGCAGAGCCTGCGCCAAAATGGATTGGTCGTCGTGGACGGTTGGGAGACGGCCTATTACACCAACTTCAGCGGGTCTTCGGGGCATGGCGCCCAGCCCCTGGTGGTCTCCTACGCCTCCAGCCCGGCCGCCGAGGTGGTCGGGACCGGGGCGGATGCCAGCTCGCCGATCGGAACCGTGCTCGGCCCGGATACCTGCTTCCGCCAGGTTGAGTTCGTCGGCATCCTGAAAGGCACCAGGCACCTCTCATTGGCCCAGAAATTCGTTGACTTCATGCTCAGCCAACAGTTCCAGGAAGATATGCCGATGCAGATGTACGTCTATCCCGTCAATCCGGCGGCAACCCTCCCGGACGCTTTCGTGAAATTTGCCCAGATCCCCGAGCAGCCCGCCCGGCTTGACCCGGCCACGATCGCTGCCAACCGGGATCAATGGATTACCGACTGGACTGCGGCGGTCCTGCATTGAGCCTGGTTTCGAATACCGGCAGGCGGGCCGGCTGGGTGCGCGATTCCCTGCCCTGGCTGGCCCCCCTGTTCTTCCTGGGCCTGTTTTTCTTTTACCCGCTGGCGCACATCCTCTGGATCGGCCTAGCCCCAGCCGCGCTCAAGGACCTCGCCCCGGCAGCTTTCAGCCTGGTCGGACGGACCCTGCTTTTCACTTTCTACCAGGCAGCCCTGTCCACGCTTCTCACCTTGGCGCTTGGGCTGCCTGCGGCGTTCCTTTTTGCCCGTTACGACTTTCACGGCAAAGGCTGGCTGCGCGCCCTGACGGCCATCCCCTTCATGCTGCCTACGGTGGTCGTGGCGGCCGGATTCAGCGCCTTCCTGGGCCCACGCGGCTGGCTCAACCTCGGCCTGATGGATCTTTTCCGGCTTCAGGTTCCGCCGATCGTCTTTGTCGGCACCTTCGGGGCCATCCTCCTGGCGCACGTCTTCTACAATACGACCATCGTCATCCGCCTGGTCGGGAATGCCCTGGCTCACCTCGACCCGCACCTCGAGCAGGCCGCCCGCAGCCTCGGCGCGGACGACCGGCGGGTATTGGACCGGGTCACCCTCCCGCTTCTGCGCCCTTCCATCCTGGCTGCTTCACTGTTGGTATTCATTTTCGACTTCACCTCCTTCGGTGTGATCCTGCTCCTGGGCGGCCCGGCTTTCTCCACACTGGAGGTGGAGATCTACAAGCAGGCAGTGCAGTTCTTCAACCTGCCGCTGGCCGGCCTGCTCTCCTTGATCCAGCTGCTCTGCACGCTGGCTTTTTCGGTAATCTACAGCCGCGTGGTCATCGGCACGACTGTGACCACGCTACCGCGTTCCGCCGACTCCAACTTGCACAAAGTGCGCCGTCCGGGTGAAAAAGTCTTTGCCGGCGCCATGATTGTCCTCCTCTTGGTTACTTTTCTGTTGCCCCTGGTTTCCCTCCCGGTCCGGTCGCTGACCCACCTGGAGGCGGATCGCGGCCAGCGCGGCGCGGTGCAATACGGCCTGACGACAGACTACTATGCCGAGCTCTTCGTCAATCGCAATGATTCCGTCTTTTACGTTCCGCCATTCCGGGCGGTCGGCAATTCGCTCGGTTATGCGGCTGCGACCGTCCTGCTGTCGCTCTTGTTGGGCTTCCCGGCCGCCTCCGCCCTGGCCCGCCCCGGCAGGCTGGACCGCCTGATCGACCCGGTCCTGATGCTGCCGCTGGGCGCCTCGGCCGTGACCCTGGGGCTGGGTTTTATCGTCTCCTTCAACCGGCCGCCGCTGGCCTTGGTCGCTTCGCCGGCGCTGGTCCCCCTGGCGCATACCCTGATCGCCCTGCCATTCGTCATTCGCAGCCTGCAGCCTGCCCTGGCTTCGATCCCGGACCGGCTGCGCCAGGCGGCGGCCTCGCTGGGCGCCTCGCCTCGCCGGGTCTGGCAGACTGTCGATTGGCCGATCGTGGCGCGCGCCACCCTCTCGGCGGCCGTCTTTGCCTTCACCATTTCCCTGGGCGAGTTCGGCGCCACCTCGCTGGTGGTGCGCCCGGAATATCCGACCCTGCCGATCGCCATTGCCCGATTCCTTTCCCAGCCGGGCGGGATGAATTACGGACAGGCTATGGCGATGGCGACCATCCTGATGCTGGTCTGCGGGGTCGGGATCGCAGTGATCGAGCGCCTGCGGCTTCCCGGCGCGGGAGAATTCTGATGCTTGAGATTTCAGAGCTGTATAAATCGTACGAACACCAGCCTCTCTTGAAAGGGATTTCGTTTTCCGTAGGGCCGGGGGAGACCGTCTGCCTGCTGGGGGCCTCGGGCAGTGGAAAGTCCACCCTGCTGCGGATCGTGGCCGGGCTGGAAACCCCCGAGGCGGGCCGGCTGTGTTGGGACGGGGAAGACCTGGCCCCGGTCCCGGCCTACCGGCGCGGCTTCGGGCTGGTTTTCCAGGACTACGCCCTGTTCCCGCACCTGAACGTTTTCGAGAATGTGGCTTTCGGCCTGAAGATGCA
Source organism: Anaerolineales bacterium (assembly GCA_035506155.1). Lineage (GTDB taxonomy): Bacteria > Chloroflexota > Anaerolineae > Anaerolineales > Villigracilaceae > UBA877. The sequence continues at coordinate 46,375 of DATJPX010000079.1, read as the reverse complement.
GAATCTGCCTTCCGGGACGATCAAACTGCGCGTAACCAATGCCCTGGAACAGGTAAATCTTTCCGGGTTCGAAGGACGGGACGTCACGGACCTTTCGGGAGGCGAACAGCAGCGGGTGGCCCTGGCGCGGGCCCTGGCGCCTCGGCCGCGCCTGCTGATGTTCGACGAACCCCTGGGAGCGCTGGACCGGAACCTGCGCGAGCGATTGATCGATGAGCTGCGCCGGATCCTGCATACCAGCCGGATCCCGGCGATTTACGTCACGCATGACCAGGAGGAAGCCTTCAGCCTGGCCGACCGGGTGCTTCTATTGCACGAGGGCCAGATCGTCCGGGACGGCACCCCGGCTGAGGTCTGGCGGGAGCCCGGGTCGGCCTGGGCGGCCAATTTCCTGGAAACGGGAAATATCTTCGAAGGCGTGCTCCGGCCGGACGGGGTGGTGGAAAGTCCCTGGGGAGCGCTTCGCCTGCCTTGCAGGCACCCCCACAAGCCCGGGGACAGGGTCAGCCTGCTCCTGCGCCCGGCCGGCGCCCGGGTCCTTTCGGCGGAGAAGGCCGACGGCCGAAAGGCGGAAGATGAAGCCAACTCCCTGGTGGGGCGCGTGGCCGACGTCGTCTTCCGCCAGGACCGGTTCAAGGTGACGCTGACCAACGGATTGTATTTCTACCTGGCCGAAGCCCCGCAGCCTGGAGCGGAGATCCATCTGGAGATTCCCCCATCCGCGATACAATGCCTGGCATGAAAAAGACCATCACCGTCGTCAAATACAATCCCGCCGGGGAGGAAGTCATCCGCTATACCGGCGAGGTGCTGCGGGAGGAAGGCGGGAAGGTGATCCTGGAGGCCCGCTTCAACCGCCCGGATATGCCTTTCATGGGAACCGTCTTGAAGAACGGGGATCGCTTTATCGAGGTGTACTACACCGACCGCTGGTATAACATCTTCGAAATCCACGACCTGGCTGATGACAGGCTCAAAGGCTGGTATTGCAATATCGGAAGGCCGGCAATCTGGGAGACCGCTGACAGGCTTTCCTATGTCGACCTGGCGCTCGATCTGTGGGTTGCCCCCGACGGCGCCCAGACCGTCCTGGATGAGCAGGAATTCGAGGCGCTGGCCCTCGATCGCGGGACGGCCCGGTGGGCCCGGGAAGCCATGCAGGAATTGCAGGCATTGTTCGCGAATCAAAAAACCCCCGATTTCCTGTAGAAACCGGGGGTTCCATTTTGTTCAGACGGCCGCAAAAAATATGGGGATCAGGTGGAAACTCAAGCCCAACTCATCCAGGATCGGTTTGCCGAAAGCGAGCAGCAATCCAACCGCGCCAAAACAGCCGCAACAGACGACCACCAGGATAGCAATGACGATGATCCAGGGATTGGTCTTCTGCGGGGCGGGAGACGGGAGCGGGGGGATGGGTGTTTGCGACATGGATGGCCAATTCCGCTCGTCAGGCCGCGGATTGCCGGCGGCGCTTTGCCCTGCGCCAGATCCACCAGATGATCAAGGCCACGAGAACGACCAGGACGAGGACGACCAGGACCGGGACGAGGACCGAAATGACCGATACCACCGTGGCCGAGATGTCTTCCACGAAACTGACCGGCACGTTGGCGGTCCCGCCGGTCGTGGCGGTGACGGCCGGGCGGACGACGGCTGATTTGACCGTGTGTATGCCCCCGGCCACCAGCAAACCGCAGGCCAGGGCCAGCAGGGGGGAGATACCGGTGATGACATGGGCGCTGGCGGCGAAAACGATCGCCCCGGCGGCGGGCCGGAAGACGGTCTGGATGATGTCGTTGATGTGATTGACCGCCGGAACCTTGTCGGCCACCATCTCGATGATCAAGAGGACGCAGATCAGGATCAGGATCCAGGGATTGGCCAGCAGATCGTAGGGCGGCGCAAGCTTGATCGCATGGGTATAGTGGGCGATGAGGCCGACCACCAGGAGGGGAATATAAGCGTTCACTCCGGCGCTCGCCGAGAGACCGAAAGCAGTCATGATTCCGAACAAAGCATCCACATCAACCTCCAATCATCCGAGTGAGAAACCGTTCCACGTGCCGGTCAGCCAGAAGCGGATCAAGTCGATGGCTCCGGTCTGGAGGATGGCAATCGTCAACCCGGCCAGGAGCGGCACCCATAATTGGCGGATTTTCGTGAAGGAGTTGTCCTGCCGCATCAGCATGACCCAGACGATGGTGTAGACCATGGTCAGGAGGACCCATACTCCCAGCGTGCTGATGACGGCGACCGGGTAGAGCACGAATGGATTTTGGGTCAGGACCAGCAGGTCGAGGATGATCTGGATCCCAAGCAGCAGCCCGAAGGACTTCCAGCCGGGCAGGGCAGACCGGGTGGCATCGTAATCGGCCCAAATGCTCTGGTTGAACGCCGGAAAGATCATCACGGCGATGGCCAGTCCCATCCCGCTGCCGGTCAACAGCCGCAGGGTGTTGTTGGGTACGTACAGGTTGGGAATCTGGGGCAGAAAACCAGGCTGGACCTGGCGGAGAAGATAAAGATAAGAGTTCGAGCCGTCGACGCCGAAGGCGACGAAGAACAGGACGAGCACCGTGATGATGGTCCAATGTGGGACCTTGGAGCGCTTCGGACCGTGGATGGTCTGGAAAAGCAACCCGACTACCGCCCCCAGATACATGCCGGTACAGCGGGCGCAAAGCGGCAGCTGGAAATTCCCGATGTGGAAGGAGCGTTCCGAGATCCGATGGCAGACTGCATAAGCGATCGCGTCCACTTTGCCGAAGAACCCCGGTGGGGTGGTGAGGAACCAACCCGTAAAGACGAGTACAGCTGCCACGACCACCAGGTACTTGGAAGCGGCTTTCAATCGACCGATTATCTTGTTGGGCATAATGCGTCCATTATAGGGGCTTCGAGCCCGAAAAGCAAGCAAGTGAGGAGATTTAAGGAATCATCCATTCCCCGGCTCAGAACAGTTTCATCTGCTCCGGGGCTTCGATCGGGTCGTTGGAGAGTTCTTTCGCGAAACGGTCCCTGTTGAGGGTGGTCAGCTCGGTCAGCCGGCGCAGGTGGCGGAACTTGACCAGCCGCCAGGGCTCGGCAAGCGAATACAGGACCGGATCACGATCCAGCTTGTAGGCCAGCAGCCCCGCCCGGCCGCCCGGCAGGACCAGGACGCTTTTATCGGCCGGGTACGGATTTCCGCGCAGCAGCCGGCTGGTCAATGCTGATGCGACCAGGTGGAAGGCGTAGACGGCCTGGCCGGCTTCCTGCCATAGGACCATGCGCTGGGGACTTTCCTCCCGCAGGCAGGTGTACCCCAGACGGGACGCCAGCCCCGACAGGACTTGGGCGGCCGTCTCCAGGTCGGTTCGACGGGCGGCGGGGGAATCCTGCGGGCGGATGTTCCAGCGGCCATCCACGGCAGATGCGTACGAGGCCAGCACTGCATGGACCAGGCCCAATGAAGGGGTGTCCAAACCCTGGAAATCCCTGTCGAGGGCGGATTCCAGGTCGCGCAGGAGACAATCCGGATTCTTCTGCAAAAACCGGACGATCGCCACTTCCACCCGGTCGGGCAGAGATTCGACCTCTGCCGGCCAATCCGCGAGGCCCCACAGGCCGACTTCTGGATTGGAACTCTCGCTCAGGTGAACGAACGCCGGGTTTGCCAGGGCATCCTGGATGGGGGCATGGAGTTGGGAAAGGGCTTCCTCGCGCCAGCGCAGCGAGCGATCGGCGGCCATCGCTTCCAGCCCGGCGACGTGCAGGGTCAGGTAGGGGAGCGGCTCGCCGCGCTCCCTCAGGCAGGTTTGCATGGCCTGCTGGACGGCCGCAGTGTCGATCTCGGCCGGTTCCTTCTCCTCGTGCGCGAATGCCCGGCGGTGCCAAAGCACCTGGGCCGGGTCGTGGCGGGTGCGCAGGGCCAACCCGCTCAGGTCAAACCCGGCGCCCGCCGCTGCCAGCAACGCAGCGGAGAGGAAAGCCGGCTCCACTTCCGGGATGATCGCGAAAAGCGGGGCGTTGAGCGGCAGGCGGTCGGACAGGTTCTTCAGGGCGGCGTAGAGGGCCGCGGCGTGCCAGTTCCAGTCGTAGCGCCGGCGGCGCAGGGCGGCCTTGAAGGGTGCGGCCGCGCCGCGTCCCCAGAGCCAGCCGGCCCACAGGGCGGAGAGCGTCCAGAAAGCTTGGTTGGGACGCGGTACGACCGTCAGGATGGCGGCTAGGGAAAGCTCCTTGAGCCGCGGTGCCAGGTCCCGCACCGGACCCTCGAAGAGGCAGATCCCGCCTGCCTCGCCCGGCACTTCCGGCCAGTTCACCAGCTGGACGGGCGCCTCTTCATCGGACCATAATTCCACGCTGCGTTCCAGCGCCGACCAGACGTTTTTCTCGAGGAAGCGGGTCGGGAGGGTCAACTGTTTCGGGCGCGGGCGCTCGGCGGGATAGGGCCAGAGGGCGCTGGCTTCGTCACAGGCGGTCAGGACGAGGGTAAGCAGGTCCTTCCGGCGTTCGAGCGGGATCGACAGCCCATCGAGCTTGTTGATGATGGTGATGAGGGCATAGACGGCCCGCGGCAGGTAGCATTCCAGGGCCTCTTCGACGTGGCGGCGGTCCGGGTCGTCGGGCGTGGTGACGCGCTCCAGGGCCCGGGCCCGGTGCAAACCGTCGGTCGCGGCCAGGCTGGCCGCCCGGGCGATGTCGGCTTCGGTGGCGGGAAATTCCCCGCCTTCGCCGCAGGAACAGTGATAGATCCGCGCCACCAGGGCGCCGGAAGCCCGTTCCCAGACGAAGGCTTCCGCCGGCACCTGGCGCTGACATTTGACACACTCGGTCAGGTAAAGGGACTGCAAGTGAATTTCCAGGCGTTCGTCGCCCTTGCGGGCGGCGGCCAGCTCGGACAGGGCGGCGCGCAGGTCGGCCGGAGAGGACGGGTTGGCAGCCCGCTCGAGCAGGAACCGGCCAACCGGGTTGTTGACGGCCACCAGGGCGCGATAACCGCTCCGGGCCATTTCCACGGCCAGGTGCGGCGTGGCCCCGAGCGGGTCCAGCACCCAGCCGCCCGGGCTGGCGTGCTCGGCCAGGAAGGCGGTGGCGACGCCCTGGGGAAAGGCCGGCAGGAAGCGGCCCAGTGGGGGGCTTTTGACCGGTTCGTCGCCGGGAATATAAGCAAAACCGTCCATCACTTGTTAGTATACCGGTTTGGGAGGAAAATACAATCCTTAAAAAGGGACGGCGCCTCCGAGTGAGACGCCGTCGTCAGGCAAGCTATTTGCCCACCAGCAACCGGATTTCGTACGGGGCAAGCAGGTTTTCCGCTCCATCTGGCCGGGGAGCATCTGCCAGGCGGGTTTCCCAGGCTCCCTCCGCCAATTCGAGCCTGGCGGGCCGAGAGGTGAAATTCATCGCCACCAGAACGGACTGATCCGCCGTTTTTCTCCGGTAAGCCAGCACGCCGCGGCCCATTTCGAGCGGCTGGAAGTCGCCTCGCCGCAAAGCTGGAAGCTCCTTGCGCAGTGCAAGCAGCTTCTTCGTGAAATGAAAAAGCGACCCGGGGTCCGCCTGTTGTGCGGCGACATTGCGCCGGGCGGCGTTCGGGTGGACAGGCAGCCAGGGTTTGGCCGAGGAAAAACCCGCAAATTCACCTCCATCCCACTGCATCGGCGACCGGCAGCCGTCCCGGCCCTTGTAGATCGGCCAGTACTTCTTCCCGGGTGGATCGAGAATCTCGCTGCGCTTCAGCGAGATGTCGCGCATCCCGATCTCCTCGCCATAATACATGAAAGGCGTGCCGCGCAGGGTCAGCAGGAGCGCCATGGCGAGCCTGGCCTGGGCATCGTCCTCACCTTTGGAATAGCGGCCGGCGGCGCGCGGCAGGTCATGGTTGCTCATGACGGTGGTCGGCCAGATCCCGGCAGCCTTGAAGGTGACTTCGCGGCGGGAGATCTGCTCGAGAATCCAGCGGGGATTCCAGGGATAGACCAGGTCGTTGGAGGTGAAGTCGAAGCTGAATGCGGCGTGGAGTTTATCCGGCCCGCAGTAAGAGACGGTCTTTTGGGGCGTGGCCAGGTAGGTTTCGCCGACGGCGTAGCGCTCGGGATAGCGGTCCAGCAGGGCGCGCAGGTCGTTCAGCAAAGGAATCATTTCGGGCTGGTCGATATCGTGAATGTGCTTCTGGCGGTCGAAGCCGCGCAGCCCAAACTGCGGTGGATTATCCGGCAGGTCGGGATGTTTGAAGTAGGCGTTGAACACGTCCAGACGGAAGCCATCCACGCCGCGCTCCATCCAGAAGCGGAACGCATCCAGCTGGGCCTGGCGAACCTGGGGATTGCGCCAGTTGACGTCCGGCTGCTCCTTCGTGAACAGATGGAGGAAATACTGGTCGGTGGCATCATCGTACTCCCAGGTGCTGCCACCGAAGGAAGCCTGCCAGTTGTTGGGCCGGTCCCGCCAGATATACCAGTCGCGCTTGGGATTTTCGCGGCCGGAGCGGGATTCCTTGAACCAGGCGTGTTGGTCGGACGTGTGGTTCATCACCATATCCATGATGATACGGAGACCCCGCCGGTGCGCTTCATTCACCAGCCGGTCGAAATCGGCCAGGCTGCCGTAGCGCGGGTCGATGTCGCAGTAGTCGCTGACGTCGTACCCGAAGTCCCGGTCGGGGCTGGGGTAGACGGGGGAGAGCCAGAGCGCGTCCACGCCCAGGTCGGCGAGATAGTCGATGCGGGAGAGGATGCCCGGCAGGTCGCCGAGTCCATCCCCGTTGCTGTCGGCGAACGAGCGAGGATAGATCTGGTAGATCACCCCGTCGCGCCACCACAGAAAGTCATCCATAGGTACTCCTAACGGAAGATATAGTGCAATTTTATACGAATTGGGGTTCGGCGGTGGTTAAAAGTGTTACAATAATCCCGACGCTTTTCACGAAATTTGGACACCTGTGCTATCATAATCTGTAATGAATATCACTGCAGAACGCATTTTACTGGTCGAAAGCGACCCTGATATCGTCGAATTGATCGCCCGCCAAGCCCTTCAACCACTTGGTTATCAGGTTGACATTGTCGGGGACGTCAATTCTGCCATCGTCAAAGCAGCCCAATCCGCTCCCGATCTGGTGATCGCGGATTTGAACCTGCCCGGCTTGAGCGGCAAGGATTTGCTGGTGGCTTTCAACTCACAAGGCCTGCAAGTGCCGGTGATCGTGCTGGCGGAGAAGGGCCAGGAAAACAACGTCATCCAGGCCTTCCGCCTGGGCGGGACGGACTACCTGCTCTGGCCGGCCCGGGAAGCGGAAGTGGTTTCGGCAGTCGAACGGACCCTCAAACAGGTCCGCGAAAGCCGTGCCCGCCAGCGCCTCGATCAGCAACTCAAGGAAACCAACCAGGAACTGCAAAGCCGGGTTCGGGAACTGACCACCATTTTCGGGGTGGGAAAGGCTGTCATCTCGATCACCGATCAGCGGGTCCTGTTCGACAAGATCACGGAAGGCATGGTCTACGTCGCCGAGGCGGATTACGGCTGGCTGCTCCTGCGGGACGACCGCAGCAAGGTTTTCACCCTGACGGCGCACCGCAACCTCCCGGAGGCATGGGCCAAGAAGATCGGCGAGCCCCTCGAAGACGGGGTCAGCTCGCTGGTGGCGCTCTCGGGGGAGACCCTGGCCATCAACGGCGAGCCGCTCAAACGCTTCAAGCTGGCCTCGCTCGGTCACTCCGCAGTGGCGGTGCCGATCAAGATCCAGCAGGAGGTGATCGGCCTTCTGGTGGTCGTGCGCAAAGCCGACCGGGTTTTCGAGAAGACGACCCAGTCCCTGCTCGAAGCCGTGGCAGATTATGCCTCGATCTCGCTCGTGAACGCCCGGCTCTTCCGCGCCCTGCAGGACAGCGCCGAGACGGCCCAGGCTGGTGAAAAGAAGAAGTTCGAACAGCTCCAGGCGCTGCAGCAGGAAATGCAATCCATCCTCAAATCGGTCAGCTATCCCATCGATTTGCTGCTTACTGGTAAAATGGGTCAACTGACGGCCGATCAGAGACAGGCATTGGAAAGCGTCCAGTCGTCATTACAACGGGCCGGGCAGGTCGTGAATGCCGACCGGCCGTCGTAGCCGGACGAAACCAAACAAAGACAGTGATTGGAAGTATGGCGAATAACGATCTGGTCTTACTTGCAATTGATGATGAGGAAATCCTGCAATTGTTCGAGCGGGCGTTGGCCGCGGGTTCCTACACGTCGGCAGTCGCCCGCGATCGGGCGTCCCTGGACAAGGCATTGCAGGAATCCTCGCCCTCCCTGGTCATCATTATTCAGAATTTCGACAAATCAGACGAGCTGGCGATCTCCGCGACTCTGCTGGAACGTTTCCCGACCCTGCCCGTGCTGTTGTTCTTCCAGAAGGATACACCCGAGGCGCTCAAAAAGGCCCTCTACATCGGGATCAGCGGCTGTCTCTTTGCCCCTCTGCGGATCGACGATATCGGCCGGGCGGTCGAGAACAGCGTCAAACGTGCCAATCGCATCGGCGACTGGACCCGGCGGGAAGTCAAGCGCACCACTGCCAGCCTCGAACAGCGCATCAATGAGCTGCAGAAATTCGATACCATCGTTCAACACATCGAGGACGGGGTCATCATCCTGGATGGAAAGCACAACGTCCTGATGATCAATCCGGCCGCCCGCAGGGCATTTGGGCTCTGGCAGGACGATGACGTCACCGGCAAGCCGATCACGGATGTCCTTCCGCACCCGGATTTGAAGGTCCTCCTCGAAGAGGGCGCGACCAACCCGATGCCTCATCATGAAATAGCCTTCGATGACGGGCGCGTCCTTTCGGCACAATACACCGCAATCCCCAAGATCGGCATCGCCGTCACGATGCAGGATATCACTTACTTGAAGCAGATCGACCGCCTCAAGAATGAATTCGTTCATACGGTTTCACACGACCTGCGTTCGCCCCTAACGGCTATTCTGGGCTATGTCGACCTGCTCGAACGGGTCGGACCGTTGAACGATCAGCAGCGCGAGTTCATTAACCGGGTCCAGGTCAGCGTGCAGAGCATCACGTCGTTGATCAACGACATGCTCGAGCTGGGCCGGATCGAGGCCGGGTTCGACAGCCAGAAGGAAGTCGTCCCCCTGGAAGGGATCATCCGCTTCACGCTCGATACCCTGGGCAACCAGATCTCGGACAAGCACCAGAACCTCCACCTGAACCTGCCGATGGACATCCCGCAGATGCGCGGCAACCCGATCCGCCTGCGCCAGATGCTGGACAACCTGATCGGGAATGCCATCAAGTACACCCCGGAAAATGGGGATATCAACATCGAGCTGGAGGTGAAAGGCGACCAGGTGATCCTGCAGATCTCCGACACCGGCCCGGGCATCCCGCCGGGTGACCAGCCTCACATCTTCGAGAAGTTTTACCGGGCCAGCAACGTCCCGAAGGGCGTGGGCGGGTCCGGATTGGGCCTGGCGATCGTCAAATCCATCGTCGACAGCCACCAGGGCCGCATCTGGGTCGAGTCGCTGCTCGGGAAGGGCACAACTTTCACGGTCGTCCTGCCGCTCTACCAGCAGGACATCTCGACCTCCACGACCACCCCCCCCGCACTGCCTGCCACGACAAATTAGGATCGCTCTTGAATCTGGACCGTTCATTGCAGAGGCGAAAGCCTCTGTTTTTGTTTACCGTTCCGGGTGATTTTACGAGTTTTTTACATCCAGGATAAGGACCGTTCACACGGCGTTTTTATACTTACGCGTGGTAAAGGAGAAAACCTATGAAAAAACCAAACCGCAACTCAATGACCTTCCGTGAATTGACCCTGGGTGTGATCGGGATGTTGGTCGTACTCAGCCTGGCCTTCGCTATTCCATCCGGGGTGGCTTATGCAGCCAATCAAGCCGTCGCCACCCCCGGGCCAGGGGCGCGGGATTACAGCGGCCTGACCAAGACTTTCCAGCAGGAGCAGACTCAGCTGGGCAAGCAGCAAGATAATTTGACCAATACCGCGCAGGATGTGACCCGCGTCCAGGATTTGATCAGCAAGGCCCAGACCAAGGGCCTGGATACCTCCGCCCTGGCCTCCGCCCTGGCGACTTTTCAGGGCCAGGTGAGTACAGCCCAGTCCTCCCATGATACGGCTGCGAACCTGCTCTCGACCCACTCCGGCTTCGATGGCAGCGGCAACGTCACCGACCCGACGGCCGCCGCCCAGACGGTCAAGGATGCCGGCCAGGCGTTGAAGGATGCCCATGACGCCCTCAGCCAGGGGGTCAAAGACCTGCACACGGCAGTGACAGCCTGGTTGGAAGCCAACAAGGACAAGATGCAGGATGAAGACCTGCAGAAGGCCTTCCAGAACGAGCAGAAGTGGCTTACCACCCAACAGGCCAACCTTGCGAAAGCCAACGACTCGATCACCAAGGTCCAGGATTTGATCAGCAAGGCGCAGGCCAAAGGATTGGACACCTCCGCCCTCGCTTCGGCGCTGGCTACCTTCCAATCCCAGCTGAGCAACGCCCAGGCATCCGATACGACCGCGGCCAATGTACTTTCGGCTCACAACGGCTTCGACGGCAGTGGTAATGTAACCGACCAGGCTGCCGCCAAACAGACCGTTACAGACGCGAACCAGGCGCTCAAGGATGCCAGCAGCGCCCTCAAGCAGGCCACCCAGGATCTGACGACCGCCGTCAAGAGTTGGGAAGAGGCCAATAAGGACAAGCTCCAGGACCAGGACCTTCAGAAGGCATACCAGAACGAACAGAACTGGTTCAGCACTCAGACGACCAACCTTGGCAAAGCCAACGATGCGGTCGCGAAGATCCAGGACCTGATCACCCAGGCGCAGGGCAAGGGCCTCGACACTTCGGCCCTCCAATCCGCCCTGACAACCTACCAGTCGCAGCTGGCGACCGCCGGGGCATCGCACACGACCGCCTCCGGGATCCTCTCCAGCCATAACGGCTTCGACGACAGCGGGAACGTGACCGACCAAGCGGCTGCCAAGCAGACCGTCACGGATGCGAACCAGGCATTGAAGGCCGCCCATGACGTCCTGGTCCAGGCGATCAGCGACCTGCAGGCTGCCGTGAAAGCCTGGAAGGATGCCAACCAGCAGTCCTTCCCGCCGACGGCCACCCCGAACGGGCTTTGATCGAGGAGATTGCCATGAAAAAGAATTTGTTCTATATCGCAACCGTAGCGGGTCTTGCCCTCCTGATGATGAGCTGCCAGCTGACGGGGAACCCGGGAGGCAACAATCCGACCAGCGCGCCTCCGGCTGCCCAGACGGTCCAACCTGCCGCCCAATCCACGCCAACCGGGTCAGCCCTCGACCAGTCTGCCAGCCAGGCCGATCAGTCGCTGAACGACCTGCAGGCCACCCTCCAGGGCATGGATACGGATGTCAGCGGACTGGACACGAGCAGCCTGGACCAGGACCTGAACGACTTGCAGGGAGCCCTCCAGGCCACGGATGTGCCGGTCCCAACCCCGGACACCCTGTCCCAAGACTTGGACTCCTTCCAGCAGACCTTGCAGGCCGAGCCGACTCCTTGATCTCCCTGTCCTGGAAACGGATCGAGCTTAGGGCACCTAACAAAACCGCTCTTGCCGCCGTCCTCGGCGGCGAGGACGCCGCCTAGAGCAAGGTTTATGAGTGTTTCTAAAAGCCCATCCCCCGTAATTTGGCGGATGGGCTTTTCATACAGGGCAATCGGGCGAGGTGAGGATCTTTGACGATTGATTGTATAATCTTTTCAGGGTCGATGCATAAACGACGACTGATTGACTGGGATGGGTATCGAATATTTGGCCGGCCGAGGGTGTCTATCAAGGTTCGCTCCTTCGTCCTTCACCGTGAACCTTTTGCCTTCCTCCTCGTATCAGATATGGACGCTGAACAAAGTCGACTGATCCCGAAGGGTGAAGCGGCAAAGGCGAAGACACAAAAACGACATGGCTTTGTTTAGCGACGAGCAATTGGCATTAGGGATTCAGCGCGGCAACACCGACGATTTAACGATGTTGGTCGAGCGGCACCATGCCTCCTTGCTAGGCTTTCTCTATCGGCTGACAGGCGGCGACCGGGCGTTGGCTGAAGACCTGGTCCAGGAAACGTTCCTGCGCCTGCTGGGCAAAATCGATTCTTACCGTTACCCGCGCCCCCTGAAACCCTGGCTGTATGCCATTGCGGTCAACCTCGCCCGCGATCACTATAAACAGGCCGAATATCGCCGCACGGATTCGCTCCCGGCTCAATTTGAGATATCGATGGACCGGACGCCTGAGACTGAGCTGGTGGCCGGCGACGAAAGACAGCAGGTCGTTTCCGCGCTGAAGGATTTACCCGCACTACAGCGGGAGGTCATTATTTTGCGTTTTCTCCAAGACTTGTCCTTGAATGAGATATCGCAGACGCTGCGAGTACCGGTCGGAACGGTGAAATCGCGCCTCAGCCTGGGCCTGCAACGGTTGAAGGAAAGAGTAAGAGCTAAGAAATGAATGACGACGAATCGTTTTCCCATCTGAATGAAGAGGCCGGCTCATCAGAGGAAGCTGACCGGCTCAGGCCTGTCATCCAAACGCTGTGGGCATGGAAGGCGCCCGTGCCAACCGCCCTGGAAACGGCCCGCCTGGCCGAGGTGTTGCGCCAGGCCATGCAGGCACGCCGGCGGAATTCACTCTTCAACCGTATCCGACTCGGTTGGGCGGTCATCTGCAGCCAGCTTCATGTGGTCCAGGCAGAGATATGGGCCGCCTCTTTTATCGTGTTTAGCCTGGGCACGCTGGTGACTTTCGGGTATTCCCTGTCGAACGCGACAAATGTGACGGTCCCGTTCGTGCTGATCGCCCCGATTGCGGCAGCTGCCGGGATCGCTTTCCTCTATGGGCCCTCCGTGGATCCGGCCCTGGAGATCGAATTGGCCCTGCCCGTCTCGCCCCGCCAAGTCCTGGTTGCCCGGCTGGCGTTGGTCTTCGGCTTCGACCTCGTTCTTGGCCTGTTGGGGAGCGCTGCCCTCTCCGTTCTCCGGGTGGACGTTTCGTTCTGGCCGCTGGTTTCCGCCTGGCTTTCGCCGATGGCCTTCCTGGCTTCCCTGGCCTTCCTGCTCATCACCTTGACCCTCGATTCGGGGGTGAGCATCCTGGTTTGCCTGGGGCTGTGGACCCTCGAGAATCTTTCCCGTCTTTTCCCCACTATCCATTTATTATTTTCTGTTCCCGACCTGACGGCAGTTGCAGCCCGGCCCTGGATGTGGCTGCTGGCAGTGCTGTTGAGCGCAGCGGCGTTGTGGCTGGGTGGGGGCGAGGAACATTGGGTAAGGAAACTGGCATGAAACGATCCGGCCCGGCGCTATTTTGGATCCAATTGAAGCTGGTCGGTTGGTGGCCGGCGGCGGTCAGCGTGTTGGTCCTGACGACTTTCTATCTGCTTGCGGCCCGGACCATGCGGCACGCGACCGCAGCCGACCTTGTCTATCCGCGACGGGCCGTGGAAACGATCGCGCCCCTGCTCTTCGCCGTCCAGGCAGCCTTCCTGCTTGGACCCGACAACGAACCCGCGCTGGAGCTGCTGCTTTCCTATCCAAAGCCGCTGCGCCGTTTGGTCCTCGAGCGGTTGATCCTGGTGGCGGAGATGCACCTGGCAGTCGCCTTGACAGCCACCTTCATTTTCGCAGCCACCTGGCAGATGGAAAGCCTGGGGCTGGCGCTGGTCCGTTGGCTGGCAGCCGGGATCGCTCTCGCCGGGGTGGCGGTCTTTACTACGCAGGTCACTCGCCAGGGAATCTTCGGCACCCTGCTGGCGACCCTGTTGTGGGCGGCCAGCCTGTACGGAGGCGACGGCATCCTGAAGGCCTGGAGATGGTTCTGGCTTTTTCACGTATACCTGCAGCCGGAAAAATACGGCCCGGGGATCTACCTGCTCAACCGCTTGGTCCTGACCGGGCTGGGAGTGGGCCTGTTCCTTCTAGCGATGAAGTTCCTGGGCGACGAAGATCGCCTGTTGGGCGTCCGCTAGACTTGGGGAGAGGAGAATGGGATGAAAACGATCGTGCAAATCTTGAGCATCGCCCGGACCGAGTTCCGCTTTGGTCTGCGGCGGGGGGCTCCGGTGATCACCACCTTTCTGATCGGCCTGGCCTTCGGCGCCGCGGTCCTGCTGGACCCGTTGGCCAACCTGCCGACCTCCCGGGACGACATGCAGCGGTTGCTTCAGGATCCGGTCAAGGTCGAGCGGTTGAAGGCCAAGGGGTTGACGGTCGATTTTTTCCGGCAAACATATGCCGCCTCGGCGGCCGAGATCACCGTACTCTCCGTCCCGATGGCCTGGCCGATCCTGCTCATCTCGACCTTCCTGCTCCTGCCGGCCGCGGCCGCCTCCAGCCTCCCGGCCGACCGCAAGTTTGGTGTGGCGGAGCTTCTTCATAGTCTGCCGCTGCATGGCGGCGTCTATTTGGCTGGCAAGATCCTGGGGTTTTGCCTGACGGTGGGATTGGTCGCGCTGATCCCCCTGGGGTTATTCTTCGGCGTACTCGCGGGAGCCTTCTGGAATGCCTTGCAAACCGGCATCCCCGCGGATTTGGTCTGGTTTTTCGTCAAATTTGCCTTGCTGGATGCAGGGCCGATGTTCACCGGGGCGGTGATGGTTGGAATCCTGGCCGGCACACCCTTCCGCACCCGGCGGGCGGCGATCTTTCCGGGATTGGCGGCCGGCTTGCTGGGTCTGTACTTCTGGCTGGCCGTTTTAAAAGCCCCGCCCTTGGCGTATACCCAGCTTGACCTCAATGCCTACTATTTGATCCAAAATTACCATTCCATTACACTGGAGCGCCTGGCCAGGGCCTCGGGGAACGCGCCGTATCCTTTGCTTGGGGCGAGTGCGCCGCGGCTCGGAGTCGGCCCGATGATTGGCATGAATATCCTGCTTGTTTTAGGCCTGTCATCTCTGGCTGCCCTCTCCCGCCTGTGGCTGAAATGGAAGGAAGACTTTTGATGAAAACGATCGTGCAAATCTTGAGCATCGCCCGGACCGAATTCCGCTTCGGATTCCGGCGGAGCGCGCCTGCCGTCGCAACCGCCGTCGTGTGCCTGCTTGTGGGTGCCGGGACATTGGTTCCACTACTCGCCATCCTGCCAGAGTGGGCTGCCAACTCGATCCTGACCCCGGAAAAAATAGAAAGACTGGCTTCCTATGGCTTGTCGCCTCAGGAGTGGGCTTTCTTCCTTCGAGAATATATGGGGGACATGTTCGTTTATTCCACCATGCTGGCCTGGCTTCTGATCCTCCTTGCCTTGCTGTTTCTGCCTATGGCCACCTCGGCAGGCATCCCGGCGGATCGCAAGTTCGGGGTTTCCGAGGTGTTGGCAGGTTATCCGATCAGCGGATCCACCTACCTGGCAGGGAAGGTCCTGGGGATGCTCGGCACGGTTCTCCTGGTCGCAGCGATTACGCTGGGAGTCTTTTTTTCCGTTACCGAGATCACACTATTCTATAATCTGCATTATGGATTGTCTGCCAACGCCAGCAGGTTCCTGATCGAGATCGTCCTCCTGGATGGCCTGCCCATCCTGGTCTGCGGGACGACCGTCGGCGTGCTGGTCGGGGTATTTTTCCGCACCCGGCGGGCGGCGATCTTCCCGGGATTCCTGGCCGGGCTTGCCAGCTTGGTCGGTTGGGTGGTTGCCTTCAAGGCGCCCGCCCGTGGCAGCATGCTCGGGGTGACGGATCTGGCTTACTATTATGCATTGCAAAACTACCATTCCACCGTCCAGCCAGTGGCGGCCAGGCTGGGTGGGCAGAGCTTCAACTTGTTCCTTCCCTCCGGCGCCCCCGGTGTGGGGATCGGACGACTCGCCCTGATGTACCTGACGATGCTCGCTACACTTGCAGCCCTGGCATTCCTGGCCCGCCTGTGGCTGAAATGGAAGGAGAACTTCTGATGATCGGCATTTCCCAGCTTACCAAGACTTATGGCAGGAACGTCCAGGCCCTGCGCGGCGTGGACCTGGAGATCGGCTCCGGCATGTTCGGTTTGGTCGGTCCCAACGGAGCCGGCAAGACCACCTTGATGCGCATCCTGGCTGGTCTCCTCCGGCCGACATCCGGAACCGTGACCGTCCTTGGCAATGACATCACCACCGGCCGCGGCAAACTGGCAGTTAAGTCCGTGCTTGGGTACATTCCTCAGGAACTGGGTTTGTATCCGGACCTGACCGCAATGGAATTCATGGAATACGTGGCCTTGCTGAAGGGGCTGACCGACAAAGCGGAGCGGCAAAAACAGCTTGCAGAGACTCTCGAAATGGTCGGGCTAAGCGAGGACGCCCGGCGCAAGCTGCGCACATTCTCGGGCGGGATGAAGCGCCGGGTGGGCATCGCCCAGGCGCTGTTGGCGCATCCGCAATTGCTGATCGTCGACGAGCCGACATCCGGCCTGGATCCGGAAGAGCGCGTCCGCCTGCGCAACCTGCTCTCTGAAATGGCCGGGCGTTGCACGGTCATCCTTTCCACGCATATCGTCGAAGACATCAGCCAGAGCTGCAACGACATGGCGGTCATTAACCTCGGGAAAGTGTTATTCCGCGGCAGTCCGCGCGATTTGATCAACAACGTCCGTGGCAAGGTATGGCACGTCACCACCAACGGCGAACGTCCGGATGGAGGCGCGGGGATCGTTTCCAGCGTGCAGGTCCAGGATGGCACCCAATATCGCCTCGTCGGCGATCGTGTCGAAAAGTATCCTGCCGTACCGGTCGAGCCGAGTTTGGAGGATGGGTATATCTGGCTGATGCAGCAGGCCCGCTCGGAGCAGATCAGTAAGGGATAAAGTGGTGGCACGTCTGATCAGAAGTGCATTTCCGGCAGGTCGGGATGAAATGGATGTTCTTGGGAAAGCCGACTTTCATCTTTTTTCTCCCCGGAGGGAGTTGGACCCCCTTAAACGTAGCCTCCGCAGAGTGGAGCTACTCTGCGGAGGCATTCGCCAAAGGAGGAGACAGTTGAGCATTTTGGAGGTGTCCTATACCCGTCTCCGATGGGCATGATAGTCGATTTGTCTGACGACTTCTAGGGTGGAAAGTCATGCAGAACTCGTGACTAACTTCACAATAAAATCAGAGCTGCCCCAGGAAGGATCGCAGGACGGACAGCGCCTCGTCGGTGGATCGGTAGACGCTCACCCGGATGTTCGGGAAGGAATTCCCGGTGAGCATCTTGGAAACTGCCCGACCTTCCCGGTAAAGGCAAAGGACCGGTTTGCCGAGTCCCAGGGCGGTGGCGATCTCATAACCGACCCCGTGCGAGGGAGTGCTGACCTCCGCCACCAGTGCCTGGCAGGCCCGGATCCAGGCCACGTCCCGCTCGTAGACGTCGCGCGGGCTGATCCTGGCTTCCAAGGCTTTGACCTCCGCATCCGCCAGGTGGGAGGTGGGCACCTCGTGCCCGTCGGCAGCCAGGGCCGCGGTGATCGCCTGGTAGACGGGTTCGAACTCCCGGCCGCCGGTGATCGAACAAGCGAAATAGACGTTCATCTTCTTTTCGGTTGGGAGAGACTGTGAAGCAGGTCCGACTGAGGCGAGGCGCCCGGCTGGCGCTGGGAATCGAGCCAGGTACCGCGGAAACTTTCCATGTCGGTGCTGAAAGCCATCCAGTCGGGGACGAGCAGGGCCAGGCGGGAGGATTTATCCGGGAAGAAAAGCGGGGAAAGGAACAGGTTCAGGAGCCAGCGCGGCATCGGCCAGCCTTGCATGTCCAGCAGGATAGCCGTGTTCTTGGCGAAGTGCCGCAACATGCTGCGCTTGATCCCCTTGGATCGTTCGATCGGGAAGAGCCTCTGCATCTCCACGCTGGTGGCCTGGCGGATGCGCCGGTAGGCAATGTCCATGCGCAGGAGGGGGGTCACCAGGCGAAGGTGGTTGGGAAAAGGCTGGACGTAGGCGGATTTGCGGATGGTGATCAGGAAGAGCGACATCAGGAGAATGAATCCGCCCATCCCGCCCGCCGTCCAGATGATCCAATCTTGAAGGGCCAGAAAATGAGCCTGCGGGAGCATGCCCGGCAACACGGCCAGGGCGACCGTCAGCAAGACCAGGAGCACCCCGATGACGAGGGTCAGCCGCCACCAGCGATTGAGCGTATACGTGTAGAGGACGAGGCGGTGCCGGTATCCATTGCGTGCCATGCCGGATTATTCCTCTTCGTGCGGGAGCGAGAGACCGCCTTCTTCGGGCAGGGCTTCGGACCCCGGGAGCTGTTTGCTCAGGCGGGAGATCGACCGTTCCAGCTTCTCGCCGCGTAGACTGAAGGTCACGTCGCCGCGCGTCCGCTCGATGATCGCCCGGATGACATCCGTCTGGCGGCGCAGGCCGTTGGTGATCGCATCCGGGTAATCCATCGTTACCAGGATGGAGTAAATATCGTCCATATGGCTGAGCAGGCGCTCGGCTTCCTCGAAGTTGTCCTGGCGGAGCATGTCCAGGCAGCGCCGGCGCATCTCGCCGACCGATTCGGCCAGCCCGTTCAGGTAAGTCTGGGGCGGCAGGTCGAGCTCCTCGGGCGTCGGCAGGGCTTCGCGGCGGATCAAAGCGCAGGTGATGCTGGCCTCGGCGAATTCCTTCAACGAGTCCTGGGTGTACCCGGCGTAGAACAGGGCGGGATAATCCGCCAATTCGGTGCGCAGGGCATCGGCCAGCTGACGGGCCTCGTTCAAATGCTCCTGCATGACGTCCGTCTCGTCGCGGTGGACGGCCCGGATCGAGAGCGAGCAGGCGCGCGTCAGGGCGCGGGCGCGCCCCAGGGCCTGGTCACGGGCGACCGTTTGGGTGTCAAATGCCTGGCGGATCCGTTCGGCAATACTTTCGAGTTTTTCCATGAGCTATTCCTGATCGATTATTATTTTGCTTTGGATGTAAAGGATGAAACCTTTTTGCCGCTTTCGCGTGAGAAGATGGACGGTTCTCCCCGGGGCAAAAAAGAGGGACACGGAGACTTGCACTGGTGCAAATCCCCGTGTCCACTTGCTTACTTCTTCGAGTCTTTGGGCGGATCCTGCGGTCCTTCGGGTGGGTGGAACGGCTTGAAAAGCGTGTCTGCGAGGGTGGATGTGCCGTTCGGGAGGGTGATCGGCCCGAACGTGGCCTCATACCGGCCCAGGTTGTCGTTGACGGCCTGGGCGAAGAGCTTCAACGCCACCGGCGACATGATAATGCGATTGGTCACCAAAGCCTTCGAGTCGCCCGGCAGGATCCGGGCGAAGTCCAGGACGAACTCCGCTGGGGCGTGGGCGATGCGCGCCAGGTTGGCGTAGGCAGGCAGCAGGTCGGCGGGCGTTTCGATCGGCAGGGAGGCAGGTTGTTTCTGGGGAGGCAGGGTCATACCGGCTACGCTTTCGGGCTAGAACGGGATGTCCCCGTCATCGCCAGCGGGGGCCATGCCCTCGTCGGGGCCGGCCGGTGTGCTGCTGCCCATGCCGCCGCCTTCGTTCTCGCCGCGCGAGCTCAGGAAGCGGACCGTATTGGCGTTGACTTCGAAGGAAGCCCGCGGCGAGCCGTCCTGGCCGGTCCAGATGCGCGGGCCGCCGGTGGCGGCGTCGGCGGTCAGGCGGCCCTCGACGAGCACCTTGGAACCTTTTTTGAGGTACTGGTTGCAGGTCTCGGCCATCTTGCCCCAGACGGACACACGGAACCAGATGGTCTCTTTGACCGTTTCGCCGTTGTTATTAGTGTATTGGCGGTTTGTGGCAACCGAGAACGAAGTAACCGGCGCTCCGGAAGGGGTATAGCGCATCTCCGGATCTTTGCCGAGGTTGCCAGCGAGAATGATTGTTTGGTACATGGGGAAACTCCTTTGGGGTAGGGTACCGCCGCGATGCGGCGGTGGAAAGTGAATGGGTCAATTTTACATCATTTCCCACGTAATCAGTGGAATTTCCATTTCCTGGAGGGTCAAACCGCCGTGATGGCCGCGGAATCTCATCTCGAATTTGTCCTTTTCGTACCACCAGACCGATTCGCCCCGGTAGGGCAGTATGACCAGGTTCGCGACTCGGCTGAGGAAAACCGGCGAAAGGACCGGGCCGAAGAAACCGGCCTTGGCCAGTTCCGCCACCTTGTGGACCTCGGCGCGGCCCTCCAGGCGGGTCGACAGGAAGGATTGGGCCTCGTCCACCGCTTCGTCCTTGACGTGGAGGAAAAAATCCCGGGCCGAGCCGGCCGGGACGAGCGGCTGTCCGGCCCGGTTGGTTCTCAGGAATTTCTCGATACCCGCGAAGGCCGGATCGCGGTTGATGAAGATGGTCGTCTCCGGGTCGGTCTCGACGTGTCCGTGGTCGGCGGTCAGCAGGAAAAGGACCTTCTTCCGATTCCTCGCCTGGGCCTGCAGGAAGATGTTTTCCATTGCCAGAAGGAACGCCAGGATCTCGGCCTCGGTCTGCGGCGAGGTCGGTCCGTACTCGTGGCAGATCGTATCCACCTTGTCGAAATAAAAGAAGTAGTACGCCGGCGTTTGGGGGTCTTTGAGGAACTCCGCCAGGTTGGCCAGGCCTTCGGGCAGGGTCCGGAAGCCGGAGGCTTTTGCCCCGACGAACATCGCGTCCGAGTAGGTCGAAGGGGTGTAATCGCGCGACTGGAGCATGGTGGCCGAAATGCCCTGCTTTTTCATCGAGCGGTACAGGTTTTCCCCCGGATACAAACGGGCCGGCTTGATCTCCGTCCCTTTGAGCGTATCCCGCTGCGGGGTGCCGGATACAGAGTACAGCAGGGGGGCGATGACCGCCTCCAGGCCGGGCTCGTAGATATACCATTCATACACACCATGCTGGCCGACCGGCTGGCCCGTATGGATAGTGGTTAGATGGGCGGAGGTGGTGGATGGAAACTGGGAGGTCAGGCGCTTCGCCGAGCCTTCCCGCAGGACCCGGCCGAGAAACGGTCCGGACTGGAATTTCTCGAAGAAACGCCAGCCGAATCCGTCGACCAGGAACAGGACCACTGCGTCGTAGCGGTTCGAGGCGACCAGCTCCCGGATACGGCCGGGGAGGCCGGCAAAACCGGCTTCGTCATAACGGGGGGTGACAAAGGTTGGGTCCATAAAACGATGTCCTCATGATTAAGCTTGGCGTATAATATCACACACTGATCGCAGATCGATAAGGAGGCATTATGTTCAGACGACCCTTACGCCGGGCATTGATCGGCAACATTCCCCCGGCCCTCCAGCGTGCCAACCAGTTGATGGCGGCTGGCAAGTATGCCGAGGCGGCCGAGATTTTCGAACAGTTCGCCCGGGGCGCCCAGGCCCGCAACGGCCCACGCGCGCCCTGGTTCTTCCTGGAAGCCGGACAGGCGCGTCTCCAGGCCGGCCAGCCGGTCGTGGCACTGGCGCATTTCCAGCAGGGGCTGTCGATCTTCGCAGCCCGCGGCCAGGTCCAGAAATTGTACAATTCAGGCATGCGCGTGATCACTGCCTTGAAGGCTCACAACCTGCCGGGCGAGGCCGCCAAGATCGAGGAATATCTCAAGACGGCCCTGCCGGCCGGATTCCGGGGCGGAGCGGCAGCCGGTGCGCAAAAGCCCCGCGTCCTGCCGACCGCCTGTCCCGGCTGCGGCGGACCGCTCCGCTCGGACGAGGTCGAATGGGCCGACGAGCTGACCGCCGAATGCCCCTACTGCGGGAGCGCCATCCGGGCGGAATGATCCCGCCAGCGAACCCTCGAAAGCACGGAGGAAAGAAATCTCCGTGCTTTTATCATCCCCGGGAATTTCCTCATGCCTTTCGACCTCTCCGCAGAATTCATCGCTGACCGGCTGAAGCGGGCCTACCAGCCCGGCGTGATCGCTTCGACGGACGGGTACGCCAGCATGTACGAGAACGTCGAGCTGAAATGCGCGGCGGTGCTCATCCCGCTGGCCTGGGAAAAGGACGAGTGGAAAGTTGTCCTCACCCGTCGGACCGACACGGTCGAGCACCACAAGGGCCAGGTCTCCTTCCCGGGAGGAGGCTGCGACCTGGCTGACGGAACGGCCGAATCGACCGCCCTGCGGGAAGCGCAGGAGGAGGTCGGGCTGGACCCGGCTGGCGTGCGCGTCCTGGGGCGGCTGAACGACGTGCTGACCATCACCCGCTATCGGGTCACGCCGGTGGTGGGGATCGTTCCCTGGCCTTACGCCTTGAAGCCTGCGCCGGCCGAGGTGGAGCGGGTCTTCACCATCCCGTTGCTCTGGCTCGCCGAAAGGAAGAATTGGGAGGAGCGCTTCGAACTTCCGGATGGAACGCCGCGCCCCTTCCCGGTCATTCTGTATCACCTGTACGACGGGGAACTGTTGTGGGGGGCCAGCGCCCGCATGGCCCAGAATTTCCTGTCGGTGCTGGGCCTGATCTAGGCCGGGGCATGCGGTTGAACGAATAAAAAAGAGCGGATTTTGCATCCGCTCTTTTCAGTTCCATTCCGAGGCAGCCTACTTCTTGGCTTCTTCCTCTTCTTCTTCCTTCTTGCCCTTCTCGATCACCTCGGGCTCGGCAGCCTCTTCGACAGCCGCGGCTTCCGGAGTGACGACCTCTTCGACCTCTTCCTTGGCCTGGGCGGTCGCAAGGACGATCATTTCATCGGGGGCAGCCAGCACGGTGACCTTGTCCGAGAGGACGATGTCACGCACGTGAATGGCATCGCCGACCTTCTGCAAGGGGGAGATGTCGACGACAACGCGCTCGGGCAGGTCCTGCGGGAAGGCCTCGACCTCGAGCTCGGTCAGGCCATTGATCAGCATGGCGTTGAAATCCTTGACCGCCAGGGAGTTGCCGGTCAGGCTGATGCCGACGTTGGCGCGGATCTTCTCGGTCAGGGAAACGACCTGGAAATCGACGTGGATCAGGTTGCGGCGGATGTAGTTCATCTGCTTTTCGCGAACCAGGGAGGGGTATTCCTTGCCATCCAGGTCGATCGTGACCAGGCTGGAGGAGGTGAGCTTCGTCAGGACTTTCGTGGCTTCGCGGGCGTCCATGGAAATGCTCATGGGTTCCACATTGTGCCCGTAGATCACAGCCGGCAGTTGGCCGGTGCGGCGCAGGGCGCGCACGTGGCGGCCGCTGGCGGTACGGGGGGTGGCTTTCAAAATGACTTTCTCCATCATGACCTTCCTCGAGCGCCTCTCACCCTTCTTGCAGGAGGGTTACCTTCGCTCTCGTGTGAATTTCCGGCCAGGCCGGACTTTCCCGGCGGATACCGGGAGCGGGGCGATTATACACGCCCGGCCTGGATTTGACAAGCGGGTGCCGGCCGGCTTCAAGGTTATAATTCATCCATGCGAAAATATCTTTATTTCACCGTCTTTATCTCCGGAATGACCAGCCTGGCGGCCGAATTCGGGGCTTCCCGGCTGCTCGGCAATGTCTTCGGGACCAGCAACCCGGTCTGGGCGGCCATCATCGGCCTTATTCTCATCTACCTGACGATTGGATATTTCCTCGGCGGGCGCTGGGCAGACAAGTCGCCGCGCCCCCAAACGATGTATGCCATCCTGGCCTGGGGCGCTTTCAGCCTGGGCGTCATCCCATACGTCTCCAGCCCGGTGCTGCGGGCGGCCGCCAACGCCTTCGACGGCCTGCAGATCGGCGTCCTGGCGGGCGCTTTCGTGGGGGTGCTGGTCCTGTTCACGGTCCCGGTGACATTGTTTGGGATGATCTCGCCCTTCGCCATCCGCCTGTCGATGGACGACACCGGCCGGGCCGGCAACGTGGCCGGGACGATCTACGGCATCTCGACGATCGGCTCCTTCATCGGCACCTTCCTGCCCACCCTGGTCCTGATCCCGACCATCGGCACCACCAAGACCTTCCTGGTCTTCAGCCTGACCCTGCTGGTGGTGGCGCTGGTCGGCCTGGGGTTGAGCGCCGGGAGGAAAGCCGTCCTGCCCTATTTGCTGATGGTGCTGGCCCTGGTCCTGCTGGCGATCTTCGGCGGCCGCGGCGGGATCAAGCGATCCGCCGGCCAGATCTACGAAACCGAATCGGCCTACAACTACATCCAGGTCCAGGAGTTCAACGACACCTTTTACCTGCGCCTGAACGACGGCCAGGGCATCCATTCCATGTACAACGCCCAGACCCTGGAATACGGCGGTCCCTGGCAGCAGTTCCTGGTGGGACCGTTCTTCTATCCCGGCCGCAAGCCGGCGGACATCCGCCGGATCGCCATCGTCGGCCTGGCCGCCGGGACGACCGCCCGCCAGGCCGCGGCGGTCTTCCCGAACGTGGTCATCGACGGCTTCGAGATCGACCCGAAGATCGTGGCGGTCGGGCGCAAATATTTCGGGATGAACCTGCCCAACCTGAACGTCATCCTCCAGGACGGACGCTGGGGGCTGGCGAACAGCCCCGACAAATACGACCTGATCTGCGTGGATGCCTACCGTCCGCCCTACATTCCTCCCCACCTGACCACCCGCGAGTTCTTCCAGATCGCCGCCGATCACCTCAACCCCGACGGCGCCCTGGCGATCAACGTGGGGCGGGCCCCCGGCGACCGCCGCCTGATCGACGGCCTGGCCACCACCCTGGGGACGATCTTCCCCTCGATCTATGTCATGGACATCCCGGGAACCTTCAACTCGATCATTTACGCCACCCTCCAGCCGACGGATGTTAGGTCCCTGGAGGGCAACCTGGTTGCCCTGGTCTCCTCCGGCGGGGCGGACCGCCTGCTGACCGACTCGATGACCCTGACCCTGGCCAACCTCCAGCCCGCTCCGGCCCACACCCTCGTTTTTACGGATGACCTGTCCCCGATCGAATGGATGACGAACAACCTGATCCTGAATTTCATCCTGCACGGAGAAATGGATACCCTCAAATGAAAACCCTTTACCGGATCTTTTCCTGGCTCATTACCTTGCTCCTGCCTGTGGCGCTGACCTTCGTGGGCCTGCGCCTCCTGCTCACCCACGCCTTCCCGGAGATCGAATACCGCCTGCCCGGCTTCCCGGCCGACGATTTCGGCTTCAACCTCCAGGACCGCCTGCATTGGTCGAAACTGTCCATCGATTACCTCGTCAACGGGGCGGACATCTCGTTCCTCGGCAACCTGACCTTTTCGGACGGCTCCCCGGTCTTCAACGAACGCGAGCTGAGCCACATGCACGACGTTAAGGGCGTGGTCCAGCCGGTGCTGGTCATCGGGTATTCGGTCTGGTTCCTGATGCTGGGGCTGGCCGTCTGGGCGCGCTGGGGCGGCTGGTGGCCCGAATACCTGGCCGGCATTCGCCGCGGCGGCTGGCTCATCTCCGGCTTGGTCGTCGTCCTGGGAATCCTGGCCGCGACCAGCTTCTGGCAGTTCTTCACGGTCTTCCACGAGCTGTTCTTCAAGGGCAATTCCTGGCTGTTCGATTATTCCGACACCCTCATCCGCCTGTTCCCGATCCCGTTCTGGGAGAGCGCCTTCGGGTTTGCCGGTTTTATCGACCTGGCCGGCGGCCTGGCCCTGGCTTTAGGCTTGCGACCGAAGGCCAAATAGGGTGTTATATGGGTAGTGATATAATTCCGTTCACCTTTCAGGAGGCCTAATGACCGAATATCGTTCCGCCGGAAAAACCACGCTGACCCCCGATGTCCTTTTGACCATTGCCCGCATGGCGGCTTTGGAAGTCGAGGGCGTCAAGCGCATGGCTCCCGTCAAGGGGGGCGTCAACAGCCTGTTCGGCCGCGGCAATGAAGGCGTCCGGATGATCGTGGAAGACAGCAACGTACTGGTGGACCTCTATCTGGTGCTCGAGAGCGACGTCAACATCCGCGAAGTCAGCCGGACTGTCCAACAGACGGTGGCGCGCGCCATCGCCGAGATGACCGGCCTGGAAGTCGGGCATGTCAACATTCACATCGAGGACATCGATTACGTGGTCGAGGCCTAGGCTTTTATGAAAGCACGCACCAAGGCACGCGGCATCGCCTTGCAGGCACTTTACGAAATCGATATCGTCGGCCATCCCCCGGTGGAAGTATTGCAGGAGCGCCTGGAGGAAGATCCCCAGACCGAGGACCTGGTCGAGTTCATCCGCCAGATCCTCTTTGGTGTGCTCCCCCTGCGCGGGCAACTCGATACGGTGATCGCCAAGTACGCCCCGGAGTGGCCGCTCGACCAGATCGCCGCCGTGGACCGGAACATCCTGCGCATCGCCGCCTGGGAATTCGCCGGGGCGCAGGGAACGCCGGTCAAGGTTGCCATCAACGAGGCGGTGGAGCTGGCCAAGGCCTTCGGCTCCGACAGCGCCCCGCGTTTCGTCAACGGGGTCCTCGGCAGCCTGGCGGAACACGAGAACGAAGTGGTCCAATTCCTGCACAGTACGAAGCCGGGATAAGCAGGCTGAGATCTCAAGCGGGCGGCGAAAGCCGCTTTTTTTCTTGCCTGACCGAAGTAGCCCTATTCTTTTATCCCCGTCCCCTGTAAAATAAGCATGAGCGCCTTATCTCAACCCCGAAACGTCGAAAGGAGGGGTATGCGTTTTTCAATCAACGATCCCGTCACTCGCAGATGGATCTCCCTCGTCAGCCTCTTTATCCTGGTATTGAATGCCTGTTCGTTTTCCCTGCTGGACGTTCCCGGCCTGAACATCTCGACCCCCACCGCCGCGCTGCCTCCCGGTCCGACGGCCACGCCCCAGCCTTCGGCCGCCATCACGTTTACGGTCGCCATTCCCAGCCCGCTCCCGGCGGGCGAGGTGTTGAACTTATCGGTTTTGGATGAAGTGACCGGCCTTGGCCTGAACCCGGTCAACTATGTCATGCAGGGCATGGACACGCTCCACTATACCGTGACCATCCCCTTTGCCATGAACAGCGTGGTCAAGTACCGTTATACCCGCCAGGGCACCCTGCCCACCCCCGAAGACGACTGGACCGAGAAGCAGGTCCGCTACCGGATGTATGCCGTCACCGGCCCGGGCTCGGTCAACGACGTGGTCTCCTCCTGGGCCGACAGCCTGTTCAACAGCCCGTTCGGGCGGATCAGCGGCCGGATCCTCGATTCGAGCAACAATTCCCCCCTCCCGAACATCCTGATCGCCGTGGGCGGCCAGCAGATCCTGACCGACTCGAACGGTCGCTTCAACGTCGAAGGCCTGCCGGCCGGCACGCACAACCTGGTGGCCTACGCCATCGACGGGGCCTACCAGGTGGCCCAGCAGGGTGCCCGGGTCGACGTCGGCAAGACCACCCAGGTCGATCTTTCGCTGGCCCCTGCCACGATGGTCAGCGTGACTTTCACCGTCTCGGTCCCGCCGAACACCATCAAGAACGTGCCCATCCGCCTGGCCGGCAACCTCTACCAGTTGGGCAATACATTCAGTGACCTGCAGGGCGGCCTCGCCACGGTCGCCACGCGCATGCCTCTCCTGACCCCTCAGGCGGACGGCAGGTATAGCCTGACGATCAACCTGCCGGCCGGGGCGGACATCCGCTACAAGTACACCCTGGGCGACGGCTTCTGGAATGCCGAGCACGGCGTCGACGGCTCGTTCATCGTCCGCCAGCTGATCGTGCCGCCCTCCCCGTCCCCGCTCCAGATCCAGGACGCGATCCAGACCTGGCAGGCCGGCGCCTCCTCGCCGATCCTCTTCGAGCTGAGCGTGCCTTCCAACACGCCCGTCTCCGACATCCCCTCCATCCAGTTCAATCCCTATGGCTGGACGGAGCCCATCCCGATGTGGTCGCGCGGCAACAACCAGTGGGTCTACCAGCTCTACAGCCCCCTGAACATGCTCGGCGATTTCGAGTATCGCTTCTGCCGCAACGACCAGTGCGGCGTCGCCGACGACGCGGTGACCGCCCCCGGCCAGCGCGGCCGGCCGGTCTCCTCCAGCCTGACCCCCCAGGACCTCCAGGATACCGTCGATACCTGGACCTGGTTCCAGCCTCCCGGCAACAATTCGCTGGTCGGCTTCCCGGTCACCCCGCGTGGTGCCGGGTTCTGGGCCGGGGTGGAATTCCTGCCCCAGGGCGACCCGACCTGGCAGTCCTGGAATCCCCTCGCCATCCAGAACGTCCAGGGCCTGTACGCCAACTGGCTGGTCCTGCGGCCCACCTGGACCGTTTCCCGGACCTCGCCCTTCGTCTTTGCCCCCGTCCCCGGTTCGGATGCGCTCTGGTCCGACGACCTCGACACGATCGGCCGCGCCCGGGCCGCCAACCTGAACGTGGCGCTCTTCCCGGTCCCCAACCTCCCGGCCGACCCGGCCGCCTGGTGGACGTCTTCGCCGCGCTCCCCGGACTGGTGGGGCGCCTGGTTCGACCGCTACGCCGCCTTCGCCGCCTACCACGCCGACCTGGCTGCCAAATCCGGCGCGCAGGCCCTCATCCTGGGCGGCGACTGGCTCAGCCCGGCCCTGCCCGGCGGCACGCTCTCGGACGGGAGCAGCTCCGGAGTGCCGGCCGACGCGGAGACGCGCTGGCAGACCATCCTGGCGGATGTCCGCAGCCGCTTCAAGGGCCAGGTGCTCTGGGCCGTCACCTACCCGGGCGGATTGCAGTCCGTCCCCGACTTCGTCTCCAGCCTGGACGGGGCCTACGTGCTCTGGAACGCGCCCCTGACCGGTTCGAGCGTGGACCAGCTCCACGCCTCCATCGGCCAGTTGCTCGACACGGACATCCAGCCTTTCCAGAAAACCCTCAACAAGCCGGTCATCCTGGCCCTGGCCTACGCCTCGGCGAACGGATCGGCGAACGCCGCCATCCCCGCCAAGACCCTCTTCGCCCCCGGCGACAGCCAGAACCCGATCAACCTGCAGGCCCAGACGGACATCTACCAGGCCTTCATGGCCGCTGTCAACGAGCGGGCCTGGGTGGGCGGGGTGGTCAGCCGGGGTTATTACCCGCCGGTCGAGTTGAGCGACGCCTCGGCCTCGGTCCATGCCAAGCCAGCCGCAGACGTGCTCTGGTACTGGTTCCCGCGTTTCCTGGGCGTCGTCCACTGATCCATTCGATGCATCAATAATACATAGACCACCCAATGCGGTGGTCTATGTTGATTCACCTGCCTTCTTCTCATGCCATCGCCCCCGCCGTGGGGCTTCAGGCCGGTTTGCCGGCCTTGACGATGAATGTGGTCGGCATCAGGCGGGCGCGCGGGACGCTGTACCATCTTTCCGGGGCAAGGTCTTTCTCCCGGGCCTGGTCGAGGTTCACTTCGCTCTCGATCACTTTCTCCAGGACCAGCCCTGCTTCGACGATCCCGTTCAGGTAGGTGGACAGGGTGCGCGGATGGAGGACGATCTCGACCCCCTTCCAGGAGGGATCGATTTCCGGGCCTTCCTGCAAATACGGCCGGGCAAATGCGTATTCACCGGCCTGGCTGCGGTACTCCAGGCACTGATAGACCGGGTGCTCCCAGCTGAACAGGAACTTCCCGCCGGGCTTCAGGTAGGAATGGACCAGGGCCAGCGTGCGGCCGAGGTCGGGCGTCCAGCCGAGGGAATAGATCGAGAAGACCCAGTCGAAATGGGCCTCCGGGATCCCGGGATTTTCGTCCATGGAGGCAAGGAAGAGCCGCGCCGTGGTCTTCTCCCGCTCGAGGTGCTCGCGGCTGAAGCGGATCTGTTCCTGGGAAAGGTCGACCCCCCATACCTCGCCGGCTTCCTTGACCTTTGCCAGGTAGGCGAGCGTGTGTCCGCTCCCACAGCCGATCTCCAGGACGGCCTTGCCTTTCAGGTTATCGATCAGGCGCAGGTCGTCCTCGGTCCCGGCCAGGGGACCGTATTTCGGGAGGGCCGTCCCGCCGTAGAACTGCGGGGCGACTGTGTTCCAGCCTTTTTGGTTGATCGCCACGATTTTATCCCTGCCCACATCTGCCATTGATGCTCCCTTTCGCCCCGCGTGGATTCTCTCGCAACCGGACGGTCCGGATTTTACAAAAAGGTCTCCTCAAACGAGGAGACCTTCCATTTCGCTAGCTTTCGGCTTCCACTTTTTCAACTTTTTTTTTGCCTTCGTTGCGGGCCTTCAGACCTTCCACGACGGCCGGGATGACGGAGATGATCACGATGGCGATGATGACCAGCTCGAAGTTCTTCTGGACGAACGGGATGTTGCCGAAGAAGTAGCCGAGCAGGGTGAAGGTCGCCACCCAGGAGAGCCCGCCGATGACGTTCCAGCGGAAGAAGAATCCGTAGGACATCTCGCTGACGCCGGCCACGAAGGGGGCGAAGGTGCGCACGATCGGGACGAAGCGGGCCAGGAAGATGGCCTTGCCGCCGTATTTTTCGAAGAAGGCATGGGTGCGCTCCATGTATTCCTTCTTGATCCACTTGACCTCGCCGGTATAGGCCTTGGCCCCGATGGCGTGCCCGATCCAGTAGTTGGCGGTGTCCCCGGCCACGGCGGCGATCCCCAGCAGGATGAAGATCAGCCAGGGGTTGAGGACGCCCCGGGCGGCGAAGGTGGAGGCGGCAAAGATGAGCGAATCGCCCGGCAGGAACGGCGTGACGACGAAACCGGTTTCCATGAAGACCACGAAGAAGAGCAGGGCATATGTCCAGGCGCCATAATGGCTGATGATGGCGCTCAGGTAGGTATCGATATGCAGGACGAAATCGAGTGCTTTTTTGATGAAATCCATGGATTATTCCTTATTGGTTTGATTGGGCGGGGCGATTATATCATTGTGTTGGGCGGGCGCGGGGCGCAGGCGGTAATTGAGAACCGGAAGGAGGATCATGGCCGTCAGGAAGAGCAATCCCAGGAGGCTCATCCCCAGCAGGATCGCGCCTGCCCCGAGCAGGTTGGGGCTGTCCGGCCGGGCGACAAAGCGAAAGGAGCCGAACAGGGCCAGCAGCGCACCGCCGTTCCACGAACCGTGCAGGGTCACTGCCGCCAGGTAGGACCAGGCCAGCCGCCTCCTCCTTTTTTCGAGGAGGGCAGAAGCGATCCCCCAGCCGACCAGTCCGCTGCCGGTGATGTGGATCAACGAGCTGGCGGCCCGCAGGGTCAGGCCGATGCCGAAGGCCCGGGTCGATTCGCCGGTCACCAGCAGCCCCTCCAGGAGGGCGAAACCGGCCCCGCCCAGGGCGCCCAGGGCGAAGCCCTCGGCCGGGGAGCGCAGGCGCTTCCCAGCCAGCCAGATGGCAACCGGCTTGACCGCTTCCTCGACCAGCGGGGCGACCCCGGCGACGAACGCCAGCAGGGCCAGGAAGACCCAGGGATTGGTGATCGGGTGGGCCGCCTGCCCGTTCATCAGCGCTTCGGTGTCGCGCAGGTTATCCAGCAGGTATTTCACCTGGTCGACGATCGCCTGGACGGCCGGGTGGGTCGCCGCAGCCAGCCTGCCCAAGGCGAGCCCGGCCCGCAGGGCCAGGGATTCGGCCAGGATGGCCGCCAGGGCGCTCCCGCCCATGCCCAGGCCGAAGGCGGTCCACAGCCTGCGCCAGGCGCCGGCTGGAAGACCGCCGGTCGCGATCCAGGCCAGACCGTAGACGGGGACGCCGATCCCGAGCAGGTAGAACGGGGCCGCCTGGATCCAGCCGAAGTCGGATAGGTGAATGAGAAGGGATGCAAGCGTAACGGAGACGAGCCAGAGGACGATCAGCCCCACCACTTCCCGGAACTTGATGCCCGGCAGTTTCGCGGGAGGCAGGTCCCTGCCTTTCAGACGCCGGAGGCTGGAAAGGAGCCCCGGGAGGAGCAGGCCGGCGCAAAAGGTCAGTCCGATCACGCCGAGCGGCGTCGAGAGCGGGTCAGGCGGGGTCGAGGAGGCGCCGACCCGGCCTCCTCTGACTGCCTGGTAGACTGCACTGGCCAGGAACGTCAAAATCCCCCCGAGGTTGTAGATGAATATCAGGATGTCTCGTCCGTGATCCGGTTTGGTATCGGTGGGTGTCTCGACCCGTTCCAGCATATCCCAATTCTACTGCCATTCGGGTCGCCTCGCCGGCAGGAAAATCTCTACCCGGCAGGGAGAATCTCGGGAGCGGGCGGGCGCAGCTTCCGGTTGATCAGGATCATGGCCGGCACGATGGTCACGACCAGGAGGCCCAGCAGGACCACCCCAATGACCGTGAGGAGGTTGGCCGTCGAATCGCTGCCGGTCTTCAGGTACCCCTGGACGCCGCCGAGGATGATCAGGACGGCCGCGCTGTTCCACAGTCCATGGATGGAGATGCTAATGAGGTAGATGAGCGGCAGGCGCAGGCGCTTCCCTTGGTAGGCCGAGACGATCGCCCAGCCCATCAGGCCGCTCCCCAGGGTATGCATCAGGCTGCCGCCGGCGCGCGCCACCAGGAGGACGCCCCAGCCCTGGTCGGGCGAACTGCTTGCCAGCAGGGCCTCGATCAGGGCAAAGCCGGCCCCGCTCAGGACGCCCAGGGCGAATCCCTCGGCCGGGCTGCGCAGGCGCTTGCCAACCAGCCAGACCGTAAAGGGCTTGACCGCCTCCTCGATCATCGGGGTGAAGACTGCCATGGTCAGGAAGAGGATCACGATGATGGCCGGATTCATCAGGTAGGGTGAAACGATGTCGACGATCTTGTTGATATCGGTCGCGTTCGCCAGCTGGCCGTTGAGCTGCTGGAGAACGCTCGTCCAATTCGGATTGAAGGACAGGGCGACCAGGCCCGTCAGGAGGGCCCCGGCGTACAGGAACAGCTCGAGCAGGGTCGCCAGGAGAGGCCCGGCGCTCAGTCCAATGCCCAGGGTGCTCCACAGGCGATTGCGCGAGCCGACCGGCAGCCCGCCGACGCCCAGCCAGATCAGGAAGAACACCGGCAGTCCGATCGCCAGCAGGTAGGATGGCGCGGAGGCCAGCCAGCCGAGCTTGAATCTTTGGAACAGGAAATCGCTCAGGAAAGTGACCCCCGCCCAGACCACCAGGATGACGATCCCCTGCCAGGCTTTCATTGGCCGGATCTTCGCCGCCAGGATGGGTTTTCCCTGGACCCGGCGCAGGCTGAACAGTCCGGCCGGGATGAACGGCAGAGCGCACATCCCCAGGCCGAAAGCGGAAAGGACGCCGGTCGTCAGGCCGTTTTCCGGCAGCCCCGGGACGGGGCTGACCAGGTCGATCAGGGCCGAAAACAGCATGAAAGCTGCCCCGCCTAGAAAAAAGACCAAGCCTCCCAGGTTCCCGATCAGGAGGAGAATGTACGGCCATTTGGGTGCGTCATGGGTGGATTGCATGCAAGCTCCTAATGTTGCTCGATGGTGATGCTGGTGATTACGTCGCCGGGGGGCAGGGACACCGCAGGCTTTGGATCGCGCGGGCTAAGGGAACTCAGCACGCCCATCCCGCTCAGCACCTGCCCGAAGATCGTATACTGCCCGTCGAGCTGGGCATTGGGCGCCAGGTTTATGAAGAACTGGCTGCCGTTCGTATTGGCGCCGCTGTTGTCCATGGCGACCTGCCCGGGTTGGTTGAAGAGCAGGCCGGAGGGTATCTCGGTCGAGAACAGGTAACCCGGGTTTCCCATTCCGGTCCCGCTCGGGTCCCCGGTCTGGGCGATGATGTTGGGAATGACGCGGTGGAAAGTGACGCCGTCATACCAGCCCTGCTCGGCCAGGAAGACGAAGTTGTTGACCGCCAGGGGTGCCTTGTCGGGGTAGAGCTGGATGACCACGTCCCCTTTGGATGTGTGCAGGGTGGCGACGTATTGTTTGAACGGATCGATGATCCAATGCGGGCAGGCGCTGTACTGGCGGGTTGCCAGCAGGTCCATCCGGATGACCGTATCCAGGCTGGCATAGTCTGCCAGGCCGTTGTATGGGATGGTCCCGTTGACGAACATGACGGGGGGCTTGAGCGGCTGCTTTGCCATGGATTGTTCGGCTTCCTGGAGGCGGTCGGCGACGGTCTTGCCCTCGAAATCCGCCTTGAAGCGGGCGGGGTCCAGGCCCAGGCTGGCGGCCTGCTGGATAAGCCAGGATTCGAAATCCGCCGGGGCGAACGCCAGCCACATGACCTGTTTCTCGAAGAGCAGGTCGTGCATCTCCCAGTATTTTCCCTGCAGGTCGGCCGCTTCGACGGCCTGGACGGCCAGCGCATCCTTGTCGTTGCCGCTGACGGGGGCGTTCAGGTAGACGATCTTGACGTCACCCGCATGGTTCTGGCGGACCTGCTTCAGGCTCTGGGCCAGGATGGCGCAGGCTGCGCACTGGTAATCGCTGAAGACGACGATGGTCACGGGGGCGTCCGCCGGCCCGCTGATGTGGGCGTGCCCCTCGAAGGAGGCCTCCAGGGCGGCGGCCGGCGTGGCCGGGACGTGCAGCACCTTGCAGGGCATGATGCCAGTCGTCGAGATCCCCGCGGAGGTCGGCGTGCGCAGGCCGGGGGTTGGGGGAGGCAGGGTCCCCGGTGCGGCGGACGAGCAGGCAGCCAGCAGGAGCACGGCCGCCAGCGAAATCGTTAGGACGGAGCGGGAATGGATCCGGTGCATACGCGTTTCCTTTGTTGCCTGCCGAACAGGACGACCGGCTTGTATCTTCGGAGAGAAGGTCGCAACTTTGGGCTTCAAGAAGGACGACCGGGATGGCTCAGGGCCCCACCGCTTCCTGGAGCTGCTTGAAGGAGCTCATTGCGGCGATCCGTTTCAGGAAGATCGCCAACGATGCACTCCTGGCGCGCAGCGCACGCACCGCTGGCCCGACCGGGTCTTCGCCGGCGGCGCCCCCGGGCACATCCGCGTAGGCTCCGTAGAAGGCGAAGTAGGCCTGGTTGAGCTTGCGGATCGGATAGCCGTTCTGCCAGAAGAAGAGGCGGCGCTGCTCCATGTAGGCTTCGGCCTCGGTGATCTTCCCCTGGGCGAGCAGGGCGTCCACCTCGACGCGGGTGGTATGCATCTCGGCGTTGAAATTGAAATCCGCCCGGGCGGGGGCCAGCGGCAGGCTGACAGTCTCGGCCGAATACTCGGCGGCCAGCTCGGGATAGTAATGCTGGAGGACGAGCTTGCCGACCTCGCCGCCGACGATGTCGGCGGTGGTCTCGTTCATCGTGCGCAGCTCGGGGGTGGTATCGTAGTTCAACCCGAGCGGGTGGAGGGTCAGCCAGTTGTGGGTCCACTCGTGGGCGATGGTGGACGACAGCCAGTCCAAGGCCGTCGTCCGCTCGATCATGGTCGGGTAGGAGCCGATTCCCCCGATCGGCACGACCAGGGAGGAGACGTTCAGGTTTTTGTCCACCTTGCCTTCGAGGATGACCTGCTGGTCGACGGTCAGGTCGGGAATGAGGGAGATCGACGCGTCCTCCTGGATCTTGTCCCGCGGGGAGACTACCAGGTTATAGGGCAGGGGAGTGATATGGAAGAGCACCGGCGGGACGGGCTGGCCGTCCGTCGTCAGACCCTCCTCCGCCAGGGTGGCGGCAACCTGCTCCTGCAGGATGGACTCGGCCAGGGGGCCGATCTTCCGCTGACGGGCGTAGAGCGCCTGCAGGCTGGCGCGCAGCGCAGACGAAGCCTCCTGCGGATCGTGGATCGACGGATCCGTGTAGAACAGGTCAAGACGGTTCTCGTCCTTGAGGATGCTGTCGATCAGGTGCATGTATTCCACCACGATCTGGTGGCGGGAGGCGGCATCGAAATAGTAGGGGCTGTCGATCGAGGCTTGGGCGATCTTGATGCCCAGGGCGTCGGCGGTCCAGCTGACGAAATCGAATTCCACCGGGCGGGTGTAGATGTGCACCGCCCCGGATGAGGAAGTCGGGATCAGCAATGTACTGCCTTCCAGGATGGCACCGAAGAAGACGAGGAAGAGGGCCGTTTCGGCCCCGCGCAGGAAGCGAATGTACCAGGGCATGGGGAGGATTATAACAAAGGAAAGGAGGCCGGATTTGGGGACTTATCCGCCTTTAACCCGCTGGGCTTCGAGCACGTTGGGCAGGTTTTCGATGCGGGCCAGCATGCGGCTGAGCTGGGAGATGTCCTTGACCTCGATCACGATGCGCAGGTCGGCCAGGTTCTTGGTGATGCGCACCTGCACGTCGACGATGTTGACGTTCTCGCTGTTCAGCAGGGTGGTGATATCGCCCATCAGCCCCTGGCGGTCGTAGGCCCGGATGCGGATCGGCACCGGGTAGGTGCGCACGTTCTCCCCCCAGGACACCTTGACGAGGCGTTCCCGGTCCTGGATGCGCAGCATGTTGGGACAATCCTGGCGGTGGATGGTGGCGCCGTGGCCGCGGGTAATGTAGCCGATGATTTCGTCGCCGGGGGTCGGGTTGCAGCACCTTGCCATGGTGGTCAGCAGGCCCTTCAGGCCGAGCACGGTGATGGCTTCGTCCTGGGCCGATTCACTGGATGCCGGGACGACCACGAGCACATCGTCGCTCTCCTTGTCCCCCATCAGCTTGTTGACCACCCGGGAGATGTTGATGTCGCCGCAGCCGAGCGCCACGTAAAGCTCGTCCGGGGACCGGTCGAATTTGATGGCCAGGTTCCTCACGCCGTCATCGTCCAGCTCCGGCAGGCCGAGGCGCTGGATTTCATGGAGCAGGATTTCCTTGCCCTGGGCCAGGTTCAATTCCTGGTCCTGTTTCTTGAACCAGGCCTTGATCTTGGAACGGGCCCGCTGGGTGCGGACCAAGCCAAGGCTAGGGTTGAGCCAGTCGCGGCTGGGCCCGCCCTGTTTGGCTGTCAGGATTTCGACCTGTTCCCCGGTGTGCAGCTCGTAGTCCAGGGGCACGAGCTTATTGTTGACCTTGGCGCCCCGGCAGCGATTGCCGACGTTGGTGTGGACGTGATAGGCGAAGTCGATCGGCGTGGAGCCGGCCGGCAGGTCGATGATGTCCCCGTGGGGGGTGAAGACATAGACGCGATCCTTGAAGACGTCGGTCTTCATGCTATCGACGAATTCCTGGGCGTCGTCCACGTCCTGGCGCCACTCCATTACCCGGCGCAGCCAGTTGATCCGCTCGTCGTACTTGTCGCGCGGACCGCCTTCCTTGTAGCGCCAGTGGGAGGCAATGCCGAATTCGGCGTTCTCGTCCATGTCCTTGGTGCGGATCTGGACCTCGACCGGCTTGCCGTCGTCGTAGATGACGGCCGTGTGCAGGGATTGGTAGAAATTGTCCTTGGGCGCGGCGATGTAATCGTCGAATTCGTTGGGGATGGGCCGCCAGTGGGTGTGGATCACGCCCAGGGCAGCGTAGCAGGCTGCCACGTCCGGGACGATCAGGCGGACGCCGCGCACGTCCCGCACCAGGTCGAATGGTTTGCCCTTCTCGATCATTTTCTTGTAGATCGAATAGATGTGCTTGGGACGGCCGGAGATGTCGGCTTTGATGCCCGCCTCGCTGAGCAGCTTCATGATCGCCACGGTGATATGCTCGATCTCGGCTTCGCGCGACTCGCGCCGCACGGCCAGTTGCTCGGCGATCTCCTTGTACTTGTCGGGATTGGTGTAGCGGAAACCCAGGTCCTCGAGCTCCCATTTAATCTGCCAGATTCCCAACCGGTTGGCAAGAGGGGCGAAGATATCCAGGGTTTCCTGGGCGATGCGGCGGCGCTTGGCCTCGGGGAAGGCGCTCAGGGTGCGCATGTTGTGCAGCCGGTCGGCCAGCTTGATCAACACGACGCGCACGTCACTGTCCATGGCCAGGAAGGTCTTGCGCAGGGTTTCGGTGGCAAGCTCACGCTTGCGGTTGCGCTTCTCGACCTCGTTCTCGACCTCGGCTTCGGCCTCGATCCCATCGCCCTTGCGGATGGCCTCTTCGCGATGCTCGCCGCGCGAAACGCGCGGCAGCTGGGTCAGCTTGGTCACGCCCTGGACCAGGCTGACCACCCCATCGCTGAAATCGCGCTTCAGGTCCTCAGCTTTCAGGGTCGTGTCTTCGATGGTGTCGTGCAGCAATCCGGCTGTTACCACATCCGCCGGCATCGAATATTCGGCCAGGATGGCCGAGACTGCCAGCAGATGATTGATGTAAGGCTCCCCGGAAGCGCGCTTTTGCCCGGCGTGGGCTTTTTCCGCCACCCGGTAGGCGCGCTGGATCTGTTCCCGGTCGGCAGGGGTATAGTAATCCGGGAGTTTTTTGAGAAGTTCTTCCAGGCTGAACGGCGAGGCGCTCTTCATCGTCCCCCAATTGTAGTCCAAGCGGGCGGCTTGTCAAACCGGGCAGGCGGGCTGCCCCGGCTTATCCGCCCGATTGGCGGGATGCGCGGAACAGGAGAAGGATTGAAATCACGAGACAGGCCAGGATCGCCAGGGTCGTGGTCAGGTTTTCGACCACCCCCCACCAATTCTCCAGGAGCGCGGGCAGGCTCCCGCGGACCAGGCTCCCGGAGGGGATCATCAAGAGCAGCAGTGCAAACACGGAGAAGGCGCCCAATCCGATCCGGGCTTGCCGTCCCGCCTGCCAGTCTTGCGGGAATTTGAGCAGGTAGGCAGCCAGGCTGAAAAAGACGATCACGAGCATGGCATCGTAGGCCCGATGATAGACGGCCAGCAGGGCCCACAGGGTCAGGCTGACGGCCAGGACGGCCCGGCCGAGGCCGGGCAGCGACCGGTCCAGACGCCAGGGACCGGCTTTCCAGCGCCAAAAGGCGAGCGGCAGGCCGACCAGCAGGGTAAAGCCGATCCCGATCCAGACGGCCCAACCCGACCTGGGAAACAGCCCGGCCAGGTGGATGCCTTCCATGCCGGCGTGCAGGCTGAGCATCCGGCTGTACTCGCCCAGCAGATCGATTGGTCCGGTCCCTGTCTGCAGGATGAGGATGATCCCGCCGGCCAGTTGAACGAACAGCGCCGCCAGGACAAGGCGGGGGCGGGGTTCGAAAAAGACGAACAGGATCAGCAGGCCAATCGAGAGCGAATATTTCGAGAGCGCCAGACCCAGGCAAAATCCGGCCAGCCACTCCGTCCCGTCGCCCCACAGGGAGGCTTTGCGGTTTTTCCCGATGGGTTTGCGGGCGGACAGGATCAGGGCGGCCAGCATCAGGTCGAGGACCAGGAAGGTCAACTGTCCGCTGGCGGCGGCATAACGGGTGGAAGTCAGACCCAGCAGGGCAAAGATCAGGGCCAGGAGTTCCCCCCTCGTCAGCCAGTCCTTGCGCGGCAACGCCTTTACCAGCAGGAAGGGCAGGCAGCCCAGCAGGATCAGGTTGACGGCCAGCCAGATCCCCTTGGCGACCGGCCAGGAGAAGAATGCCAGGGGCAGCATCAGGTAAAAAGCCAGGGGAGGACTGGCCGGCGCCGGGACCAGGCCGGGGAAGATGACTTCACTGAGCGAATCCACCCGCCGGTCCAGGTAACGGACCGGAACGGCCGGGAGATTGTTGTCGATGAAAGCCTGGTAGAAATCCTTCCCTTCCCGCAGAAAGTGCCCGGCATACCAGTAGGTGTACAGGTCGTTCCCACCGGCCGGCGAAAAGCTTTGCAGGATGGCCCGTCCCAGGCTGGCAACCGCCCACAGCCCCAGACAGGCCAGGGCGGCGATCTTCAGGAGCGGCAGGGTTTTGGAAGGATTCTTCATTATCGTGTAAAATCCGTGCAAGTATAGCATGGTCGTTCGCGGACTGGAGCCAGATGATTACCAATAACGTCACCCGCCTGCTGGATTCAAGAAAGGTCCCCTACCGGGTTTTCGAGCTCAGCCCGGAAAAACACGGCGCCCTCGAGACCGCCCGCCTGCTGGGCGTGGATCCTGAACTGGTCTACAAGACGATCGTTGTCCGCCGCGAAAAGGGCAAACCGATCCTGGCGGTCATTCCCGGCCCCAACCGGGTGGACCTGAAACTGCTGGCGGCCGCCCTGGGCGAGAAGAAGGTCAACCTGCCGACCGAGCGGGAAGCCGAAGCGCTGACCGGCCTGCAGGCCGGCGGCATCTCCCCGCTGGCCCTGCTCAACAAAGGCTTCCAGGTGGTCATCGACCAGGCGGCGCAGGGTCAAACCGAGATCCACGTCAGCGGCGGGCAGCGCGGCCTGAACATTCGCCTGCCGGTCCGGGACCTGGCCAGTCTGACGAACGCCCGCTTTGCCTCGGTCAGCGTCCCGGACCCGGAATCTGACTGAACACCCTGGAAAACAGAGCCAGCCGGAGAAGCTTCTCCGGCTGGCTTTTTGTTTATGGGAAATCTAAACGTTGAACTCGGCGGCTTTTTCCCCGTTGACCCAGATCGTATAATGGCCGGCCGGGAAGCTGCCCAGGTTGAGACTGGCCTGGCTGGGGGTCGCCAGCCTCATCAAGGAACAGACCTGATTCTTCTTCATCAGGGAATAGGCCTGGACATCGATCCGCCCGCCCGCGTCCGGCCCGCTGACCGTCAGGCGAAATTGGTGGCAGGGCGTGGGGGTAAAGTACGAAAGATTCAAGACGAACTGCGGCGGGTAGGTTTCCTGGCTGAGCAGGTCGGTTTTGACCACCTGGATCGAGTCACGCAGCAGGGCGTCGTCCCCGGGCTGGGGAGCGTACGGGTTTTCGGTCGTCGGCCCAGCGGCGGGGGTCGAGGTCGGCTGTCCGCCGGGCATCGCACAGGCGGCCAGGAGTGCAACCAGGAAAGCCGCCAGGAAGGAACGTTTGATCAGCATGGACATATTCATCTCCTTGGGTAACCCATAAATTATCATGGGAGGAAGACGGTTGGAGCGCCTGAATGGTTCCCCATGGCCTCAAGGAACGAAGAGACTGCCCTTCCCGGCAGTCTCTTCGCCTCGGGCAGGATCTTTTTTGCAAAGGGATTATTGCTTCAGCAGGGATTCTTTCTCCGCCCGCCTGAAATGGGCCCGGTAAGCGGCGCTTTCCGCCAGAAGGGATTGGACTTCCGCCCAGAGCCGGGAGCCCTCCGCCGGATCCTTTACGGAGGCGCCTGCCGAGGCGATAAATCCGCTGCCGTTCTTTTCCTGGATGTCGATCTCGCCCCGGGCGACCAGCCAGCCCACGCCGGCGGAGACCGTGGCGTGACGATGGCCTGTCGCCGCTTCCAAATCTGCGTAGACGAGCTTCCCGCCGCGCCGGTGGATGGCAAATTTCAGCAAGCCGGCCAGGCGGGTGAGGAAGTCCTCGGGCCGCTCGACGGGATCGGTGACCGCGAAGAGCGCCACCGTCCTGGGTTGGACGCGCTCGAGCGCCTCCTCGAGGATCTCGGGCCCTGGAGGGGTGGTCCAGATGGCGAGCGTCTCGGCCGGGGCGAGCCCGTTGCGGTCGATCCCGCCAACGGCTTTTTTCTCCGCGCCTTCCGCCCAGACGAGACAGGCAGCCCTGCTTTTCAATTCCGCCAGGCTCTCGAGCGGGTCCCGGGCGGACCGATAATCCAGGATTTCGATCTTCCTGTTTTGCAGCTCGACCGGGTTCCCCAAGACCGGCTTGAAATCGATGAATTCCATCTGGACCTGGCGGCTGCCCCGCCAGTCCGAGGCCCGGACGGTGTAGGCCAGGTCGAAGGGACCGTCCGGCAGTTCCTCTCCGGCTCCGTTCCACCAGAGGACGGTCTGGGCGGCGCCGGCTTCGTCCGCGACTTCCAGCTTCAGGTGTTCCTTGTTGCGCCCGATGGTCGTGACGGATTCCAATTTCAGGCCGCGTGTGGCCAGGGTCAGCTTTTCGTTGCCAGGGCCATACGGGGCCAGGCTTTCGAGAGCCTCGGCGAGCTCGAGGCCGATCTCGGGCAATTCCAGCCAGCCGTCGATCTCGAGCACACTTTCCCGCTCGACGCCGCCGAGCATCCGGGTCACGGTCTTTGACAGGCGCTTGTAGAATTCGGGCAATTTATCCTGTTCCAGGGCCAGGCCGGCGGCCATGGGATGCCCACCGAAGTTGAGCAGCAGGTCCTGCTGGGCAGCGATCGCGGCGGTGATGTTCAGCCCCTCCACCGAGCGGGCCGAACCGCGGGCCGGCTCCCCCGGCGGAGTGGAAAAGAGGATGGCCGGTTTGCGGTAGCGCTCCACCAGGCGGCTGGCGACGATCCCGACTACGCCGCCCGGCCAGGCCGCCTGTCCGAGCACCAGGACGGACGATTCAAGCAGGGCCGGGTTGGCGTGTAGCTGGGCCTCGGCCGCCTGGGTGACCTGGTTGCAGAGCAGCTGGCGCTGGGCATTCAATCCTTCCAGTTGGGCCGCCAGCAGGCGGGCCCGTCCCGGGTCGGTCGTGGAGAATAGCTCCACGGCCGGGTTGGCGTCGCCGAGGCGCCCCAGGGCGTTCAGGCGCGGACCGAGCGTGAATCCGATGTGTTCCTCGGTCAGGTTGGCGGGGGAGAGCTCGGCCATCTCCATCATGACCTGCAGGCCCAGGCGTTGCGGCGAGCGCAGCGCCTCCAACCCGCGCTGGACCAGGTAGCGGGCGTCTCCGGTCAAACTGGCCAGGTCGGCGACCAGTCCGAGGGTCGCCAGGTCCAGGCAATGGACCACTTCTCCGGCGCGGCCGAAGCGGGCGTAAAGCTCCTCGGCCAGCTTGTAGGCCACCCCGGAGCCGGAGAGCGTGGAGAGTGGGTGCCCGGCCGGCAGGAGTTTGGGGTCGGTCACGGCTGTGGCTTTCGGAAGGGACTCGGGCAGGTCGTGATGGTCGGTGATGACCATGTCCACGCCGCGGCTGTTGGCATAGTCTACAGCGGCGTGGGCAGTGATCCCGGTATCGCAGGTCAGGACCAGCCGGCTGCCCCGGTCGAGGATTTCGGTCAGGATGGGGATGTTGACGCCATGCGATTCCGACGCCCGGACCGGGATGTGGTAGGTCACGTCCGCACCCAGCGCCTGCAGCGCCTGGACGAGGATCGTCGTGGAGGTCTGGCCGTCCACGTCGAAATCGCCCCACACGCAGACAGGTTCCCGGTCCCGGATGGCGGCCTCCACCCGGTCGACCGCCGCCGACAGGCCGGGCAGTTCGATGGCCGGGGCGGGGGAGTAGGCTCGCGGGTCCAGGAAGGCGCGGGCCGCCTCCGGTGAGGTCAGACCGCGCCGCAAAAGGGTCTGGGCAACGAGTGGGTGGAGGTTGGGGAGATGGGCGGTGAGGGCGAGGGAGGCGGGTTCTTTCCAGTTCATGGGGACCTAGAACTCGATCTCGGCGATCTGTTCGAAATTCAGGTTGAAATCGGGTGAGGCGGCTTCCAGCTCGGCCTCGGATTCCTCACCCGTGCCGGCCTTTCCGCCCCGGTTGCAGTAGGAACGATAGGGACAGAACGCACATTTCTTCTCGTCGTCTGTCAGCGGAAAATGGGCGTGATGACTAATCTCGCGGATCAACTTGGCCAGGGCATCCCAATCGCGTTTGTACTGGCCGGCAGTGTAAGGGAAGCGGGCCGGCTCGGTCGGGAAGTCGGCATACCAGTAGACCATCTCGACCTGTTCGGGCTCGAACGGTTTCCCGCCGTTCAGGGAGGCGCCTGCCTGCACCAGCAGGGCCCGGTAGACCCGCGTTTGCATCCGGGCGGCCATCCACTCGTCTCTCGGGCGCTTGTGATAGGTTTTCCAGTCGTAGATGACGGCCCGATTCCCCGGCTCGACCGCCAACAGGTCATACTTTGCCAGCAGGCGGGACTCCCCAACCGGCGCCACCAGACTGACCTCGGTGGACAGGCGGAGCGGTTCGTGCAGCTCTTTCAAGTCGACTGCGCCCAGGTAATTTTCCCACCAGCGCGCCAGGTCGGGGCTGTTGGCCAGCCGGGAGAGCTTTTCGACCGGCAGCCCGAGCAGGTGCCGCTGGACCAGGCGGTGGAAGAGCTGGCCCTCTTGCTGGCGCCGCTCGTTCTCTAGGACCGGCTCCGTCTCGACCGCCGGCCACTGCAGTTGTTCGATATAGCGCAGCTGGAACCGACGCGGGCAGTCCATATAATCCTGCAGGGAGGTCTGGGAGAAAGTGAAGGCGGGGGGGAATTGGGTGGTTTGATTATCCGGCATAAGAACTCCCGATAAATCATTATAACGCCTGCGTCAAGCGACTCCTGACAAATGTCACTAGACTCGCCGGCCTGGAACATCCTATAATCGAACTGGTCAGACCACTTACCAGTAAGGAGAATCCATGGATTGGGAACCTGTTCAAAAACCAGCCGAGATCGCCGAGAGCCGCCTGCTGGAGGCGATCCTGTCAGGCCATTTTCCAATCAACGCCAACCTGCCGGGTGAACGCG
The DNA here is from genome assembly GCA_035506155.1 of Anaerolineales bacterium. GTDB lineage: Bacteria > Chloroflexota > Anaerolineae > Anaerolineales > Villigracilaceae > UBA877. The sequence goes on along the minus strand of DATJPX010000079.1, from coordinate 2,364 downwards.
AACTGGCCGAGCAGATCGGCGTGACCCGGCCGACTTTGCGGGAGGCCCTGCAACGCCTGGCCCGGGACGGTTGGCTCGACATCCAGCACGGCAAGGCCACCCGCGTCCGGGATTACTGGCACGAGGGCGGGTTGGGCGTCCTGGCCGTGCTGGCCCAGACTGCCGTAGGCCTTTCGCCGGATTTCGTCACCCACCTGCTCGAGCTGCGCGTCCTGCTTGCACCGGCCTACGCCTGCCAGGCGCTCGAGGCTGCATCGCAGGAGGTTGCCGCCCTGCTGGAGGGATACGCCTCCCTGAACGATACACCCCGGGCGTTCGCCCAGGCCGATTGGGACCTGCATATTTTCCTGACCCAGCGGGCCGAAAACCCGATCTTCCGCTTCCTGTTCAACGGCTTCCAGGGGATCTCCCTCCCGGTCGGCGAGAAATATTTCGCCTTCCCGGAATGCCGCAGGCATTCGCGCGGTTATTACGCCGAACTTCTTGGCTGCGCCCGAAACGGGGCAGTCTTCGACGCCGAATCGCTGACCCGCCGGATCATGGAAGAGAGCCTGGCGCTCTGGCAAAAACTACAGAAGTAGCGCCTGCTCCGCTGGCGCATGAAAGAAGGAGACCTTATGAAACGCTGGAATGGTTGGGGAAACGTCGAGACCGATTACTTCGTCCCCGAGTCGGCCCGCAATTATCTGGGAAATTTCCTGGGTGAATTGGTTGCTTCGCCCGACGCCGAGATGCGCGACATCCTCCCGGCGGTGCCGCCGTCTCGCCTCCCGGAGCACCCGTTGGTGAAGACGGACGCTGAGACCCGCCTGCTGCACGCCCGCGGCCAGAGCCTGCCGGATTGGGTTGCGCTGCGATCAGGGCGCATCCCGGTTTTCCCCGACGGGGTGGCCTGCCCGATCGACGACGAGCAGGTCCGGATGTTGATGGACTTCGCCAGCCAGGCTGGCGTGCGCCTGATCCCATACGGCGGCGGCTCGAGCGTGGTCGGCCACATTAATCCGCTCCCCTGCGATGCCCCGGTGCTGACCGTGGACATGGGCTGCATGGATCACCTGCTCGACCTGGACGAGTCCAGCCGCATCGCTACCTTCGAAGCCGGCGTGACCGGTCCCGCCTTGGAGGCGCTCCTGGCGGCGCGCGGATACACCCTCGGCCATTACCCCCAATCGCACGAGTACTCCACCTTGGGTGGCTGGATTGCTGCGCGCTCTTCAGGCCAGCAGTCTTACCATTACGGCCGGATCGAGCAGCTCTTCGCCGGCGGCCGGGTCGAGACGCCGCGCGGTCGCCTCGAGCTGCCCCATTTTCCGGCCTCGGCTGCCGGCCCGGATGTGAAGGAGATGCTGCTCGGCTCGGAGGGACGCCTGGGAATCATCACCCGGGCTGGCGTCAGGATCCGCCCGCTGCCAGCGGCCGAAGAATTCTACGGCGTCTTCTTCCCGTCCTGGGAGCAGGGCGTGGCGGCGACCAAAGCCATCGCCCAGGCGCCCCTGCCCGTGTCGATGCTGCGCCTGTCCAACCCCCTCGAGACCGAGGTGACCTTGATCCTGTCTGGTAAAGCCTGGATAGGTCAGGCCAATAGGGGCCTACGCCTGATCGGTTTTGGCGACGCCCGCTGCCTGCTGGTATTTGGAGCCACCGGTGCGCCCGCCCACGTCCGGCGGACGCGCGCCCAGGTGGCAGCCGTCTGCCGGGAACATGGCGGCCTGTTCGTCGGGACCGTCGTCGGGCATACCTGGGAGAAGAGCCGCTTCCTCTCGCCGTACCTGCGCAATACCTTGTGGGAGATCGGCGTGGCGGTCGACACCCTCGAGACGGCTTTGCCCTGGTCCCAGGTCCTGCCGGCTGCGGCGGCCATCCCGCTCTCCATCCACAATGCGATCGAAATGTGCGGGGAGAAGGTCCTGGCCTTCGCCCATCTTTCGCACCTCTACCGCGACGGCGCGAGCATCTACACGACTTTCCTCTTTCGCCGCCCGGCCGACCCGGATGAGTTGCTACGCCGCTGGCAAGCGATGAAACAGGCCGCCAGCCTGGCCATTCAGCAACACGGCGGGACGATCAGCCACCAGCACGGCGTCGGCCTGGACCACGCGCCTTACCTGCCGGCCGAGAAAGGTCCGCTCGGGATGGACGCAATCCGGTCCGTCTGCCGGTCCTTCGACCCGGACGGGATGATGAATCCGGGCAAGCTGTTCGCCTGAGTGTCAAGGACGAAAAGGAGAATATCTATGGAGTGGACCAAAGGCTGGCGCGAGCAGATCTGGTCGCAATTGGACCGGGAATGGGACGTGATCGTCATCGGCGGGGGGATTACCGGCGCGGGCATCCTGCGCCAGTGTGCCCTGTCGGGTCTCAAGG
>DATJPX010000078.1:0-13147 GCA_035506155.1 Anaerolineales bacterium | reverse complement strand
CCAGGATCTGCGCATCCGTTTCCCCGACCTCTCCATCGGCGAAGTCCTCGGCGACGCCGGGGAAGCACATGAGGTCGTCCTGTCCTATGTCCACTCCGACCTGCACGCCTTGCGCACCATCCGCATCCGCCATGCCGAAGGGGACGACCAGCCTCTCACTTGCCTGCAGCGCGGCTATGACCAGAACGGCACCCCCCTGTGTCCGCTCGGCTACCGCCTGTCCTGCAACGGCCACGACTATCAGCACCAAACCACCAAATGGGTCTGCCGACAAAAGTGCATCCACCAATCTCAAGCCGATATCCTGCTTTCCCCCGAAACACAGGCTCCCCGCAGCGCCTGCCCCTTCGCCGATCCTGCTCATCCCCTCGGAATGTCTCTCACTCTTGGCCTGTCCCTCCCGGATGGCTCCATCCGTCTGGCCCGCGACATGCAAGTCGGCTCCGACACCTGGAAGCTCCGCATGGGCAGACAATCCTATTCCGAAAGCCGCAATGCCTCCCAGGCTCGCCGCAACTTGAAACGTTCCCCCGCCTTCGGTTTGGCCAACACTGCCAAAGCCACCTTGATGGGCGATACTCTCTCCCTCCTGCTCACCCTCGCCCGCTTCGTTCAGGAAGCTTCCTTCGCCACCCTCCCCTCGCCTCCATGAGTCGCTAACTTCCCCCACTTTCCCTCCGGCCTCCGTTCACGACTGGCCCGCTTTCACGCGCCTGCTCATCCTTCTGCAGCTTTTCGCAGGTACATTAATTTCCTCTCAGATCTGATTTTCCTGCTTGCTTCGATCCCTCGATTGACTTGTTGCGCGGCCCCATCCGAGTTGTTGCGCGGATGAACCTGATCCGACCCCATATTTCCCCAAAATTACTCGTTCAACTCACTCTCTTCCCCGCTTTCCCCATTGATGATACCTTCCCTCTATATTTGACTCATTGCACTATCCCGAATGCTGCCCCGCTTGTGCGAGGCGGGATTCTATTGTATAGTCTGAGAGAAACCTCCAAAATAGAAGATGGAATGACAACGCCGTATTTCCCTGTCCAGCATTCGATTTTACGTGAGAGCGCCCTCGCCGAATGGGTCATATCCTGTTATCCGCTGACAGGACCCGTTCGATGCAGATTCCTCAGAGGGAGCATGAGCGATGCATATATCGTTGATACTCCTGACAAAGCCTACATCCTAAAAGTCTACCTGCACAATCGGCACTCGAGAAGCAATATAGAGGCGGAAGTCAGCTTCTTGAATGACCTGCATGATCATGACCTTCCCGTTGCAGTTCCAGTAGCCAACAATGATGCAGCATACTTGAATGAGATTGGCGCACCCGAAGGAACACGATACATCGTGCTGTTCGACGCCATCACGGGCGAGGAGCCGAAGGAAGCGAATCTTGAACACAGCCACAGTTTTGGACTGCTTGCCGGCCGCATGCATAACTGCGCAGACAGACTGGCCAAACAATACGATCGACGGCATCTCGACGAAAAGTACCTGATCGAGGAGCCACTAAAATACATCCGACCATATCTCCAGCACAGGAAAAGGGACTGGGAATACCTGCGGGCTCTGGGAAGTGAGTTGACGGCCGAGCTGAACGGACTGGTACCAAAGGAGAGTCCGGAATATGGCCTGTGCCACGGAGATCTCCATACTGGGAACGCACGATTCGACAAGGATGGTCGTCTCACCTTGTTCGACTTCGACAGCTTTGGATATGGCTGGAGAGCGATCGATATTGGCGTTTACCACGTCAGCTATGACTGGCTAGGCCTAAGCGAAGAGACCAGACGCGAGAAAGACAGATTTTGGGGGGCGTTTGTCGATGGGTATAGCGCGGAACGCACGCTGAGCAGGAATGAACTTGCGGCAGCCCAGTTGTGCTTGCCAATCCGCCATTTGGAACTTATGGGTCTCACGATACGGTACTGGTCGCCCCAGATCGGGATCGGCTGGATCGATGACGATTACTTTGACAGGCATCTGAGCTGGTTCAGAGAGTGGGCCAACCTATACAGTAAAACGTGATAAATGCTAAAAAGTGTGGCAAGTCTAAAAACGAAAATGAGCATACCTTCTCGTGAGCAAGCCGAATCCTTCATCAACGAAGGACAAACGATGAACCCGGGACCTTGGGTTCAGCATTCTTTCTTTGTCGCAAAGGCTGCGGAGTCTATTGCACGACATCATCCCCAACTGGACCCTACTGTCGCGTTTATCCTGGGGGATTTACACGACATCGGGCGCAGGGCTGGGACAACAGACATGCGTCACATCCTCGATGGCTTTTACTTTCTTAGGGAGAAGGGATTTGACGATGCTGCCCGAATTTGTATGACTCACTCTTTCCCGATCAAGGATGTTTATTCCGCTGCAGGGAAATGGGATTGCACGAGCCAGGAGCTGGATTTTGTAAATGGGTATCTTTCGAACATAGAATTCGACGAGTATGACAGGCTCATTCAATTGTGCGATGCCATTGCATTACCCACCGGCTTTTCCTTAATTGAAAAACGCTTGATGGATGTTGCATTAAGACGGGGTGTAAACGAGTACAGCGTTTTGCGCTGGAAGGCTTATCTGGAAATCCAGCAGGACTTCGAAAAAATAATCGGGCATTCGATTTACAAAATCTTGCCAGGAGTTGTCGAAAATACTTTTGGATCCGGCCTCCTTGGAAAATAATAGCATGCGACCCCAACGTGACACCCGTGAGATTATCATCAGGAAGGAGTTTTTTCATGAATTTATCCACAACCGGCCTCAGTCTCGCTCCCGATGCTGCCATCGATCTACACCTTCATACCACCTACAGCGATGGCACCTGGACGCCCGAACAGCTGCTGGATTACCTGGTGCAGGAGCAGTTCAGCCTGGCAGCCATCACCGATCACGATCGGGCAGATACCGGCGCCGAGCTTCAACAGCTTGCGCTGGAGAAACACCAGCCTATTCTTCCGGCCGTCGAGATGACCACGCTGTGGAATGACGAATTGTCGGGGAAGGACGAAATGTCGGGCCAGGATAACATGACGGATCTCCTTTGCTTTGGATTCGATCCGCCTCCGAATGCCCTCGACGACATCGCCCGGGACCTGTTGCGCCGCCAACGGGAGAACACCCGGGAAGTCTATGAGAACCTGCAGCAGAAAGGGTATACATTTCCGCAGGAACCCGACGCATTGGCGGTCATCCTGGAACAGCCCGGTCCAAAGCAGCCTTTTGCGCTGGTCGATCTATTAAAAAAATACGGGTATGGCACCGGCCAACCGTCGGCCGGGAGGATCATTCTGGAGGCAGGCTGCAGGATCGTGACGAACGATCTCGCCGCAGTGGTGGATGCATCGCACCGGAGTGGAGCCGTGTGCCTCATCGCCCACCCCGGACATAAAGACGGGTTTGTGACCTACGACGCTCAAATGCTGGATAAACTGCGCCAGGATATTCCGATCGACGGCCTGGAGGTCCATCAACCGAAGCATTCGCCGGACCAGGCGGCGATGTATCTGGAATATGCCCGACAGCACCACTTGCTGATCAGTGCGGGTTCAGACTCGCATCGCCCGGGGAAGCCGCCTATCAAATACCCAGCCGAATCGAGCCGGGCTCTCTTGGAACGGATGGGCATCCAAATCAAATAACCACTCACACATATTGCTCCCCGGAACATCAGCCGGGCCATTGGACGATTTTACCCGCCCGATTTTCCCACCCGGAAGATATCGCGCATGTTCACAGAAAACAGGAAATTTATGAGACCAAATCGTCAAATCTTTGCGATGCTTTTTTTGGTGATGAATCTGGCATTCTTGGGTTGCAGTTCAGAGCGGATATTCGCCCCGAATACCTCGCCCAGCCAACTTCCCACGCTCTACCCCACCTATACTCCCTATCCGACATACACCCCTTATCCCACGACCCCTCCCACTCCAACGCCCTCTCCGACAGAAGTATTCAGTGCGCCGATCCTGACCGCCATCGAAGGCCGATCGCCGGATTTTTCCCTGTCCCCGGCCAGTTGGGAGGAGGGCGCCCCTCCGCCAGACCGAACGGTTAAAAAACAATTCGTGAATGGCCAATGGATATTCGAACAAACTCCCACCGGTTTTTCGAGGATCGTCATCCCAGGGTTAAGCTATACCAACTTCGTTTTGACAGTGGACATCACATCGATCGATTCCCCTGCAGATACCGCATTCAGCATTTATTGGAGATTCTCAGCGGCCGGCGAATACCGTGTCTATCTCACAATGGATTTTAGTAAATGGAGCACTCAGCATGTGTCCTATACCGAGGGCATCGATCCGCCCGAACAACGAAGCGGCGTGATTACCAATGCACATGCTCCGGGTAGTCCAAACACACTGATGCTCGTAGCATATGGACAGCATCATGTCGTGTACTTGAATGGTGTGCCATTTTATTTCATGGATGATGGCCATTATCCAAACGGCACGATCGGCTTCACGCTTGACGGCTCAAGCAGGGCGTGGAAAATATCTTTCGGCAATCTGCAAGTGTGGAATCTCGACAAAATACCTGGCCTGCCCCAAAAATGAATCGGTGAGGCTGGCGATATTCCAGTCGTATCGGTAGATTCGCAAAAAGGCACGCCCGGCACCGGTGCCGGTTCTCCCGCTCACCCGTAATGCACCGGGCCGCTTGCGATGCGAGTATCTCAGCCGGGGCTTTGACCAGCCCGGCCAGGTACGGAAAGAGGGATGGTTGTCATGGAAAATGGGCAGCTTACATCCGAGTTGATGGGTTGGGCCACGCTGATTACAGCAGGAATCGATACACCCCTTTTGATCCTCCTGACACGCTGGATATCCTCAGCGGTCTTCGGCAAACTCAAATGGTATTTGGTCGGAGCTGCCATTCTCGTCTACGCCGCCCTGTGGGGGGCTTTCGGATCGGGGCTCTTCTGGGGTGGTGTCTATGGAGCGATATTCCCTGCGTGGTCCCGCTGGCTGCTCCCCGCAGGATTCGGCCTGCTCTACGGAGTATTGGCGCTTGCATTCTGGCGGGTGAGCATCCTCGCAGCCAGGCGGCAAGTGCTCTGGTTCATCCTGCTCGGAGGCGGGATGTCAGTGATCGGCCATGGCATCGGCATAAGCCGGGGGTTGTTCCGTGTGCCTCTGCTTGCCGGGGCCAGCATCCTCTCCGCCCTGGCGTTCGGGGTATTCGAATTCATTTTCTACTGGTGCGCGATCGTTGGCCTCAGCGTGGCATGCAGGTGGCTGGTCCTGCAGCTGCGGAAGAAGTTTGGGTAGCTGGCACTTAGTAGAATGAGCCATGCCGCATCCTATTCCGGGATTATTTGATTCGCCACCCGAAGAGCGCAAATGCATATCGGGAACTGAAGATGGAATTGGCCAAAAGATTTCCCCTGGATCGGGAAGCTTACACGAATGGGAAGGCGTCCTTTATCAGCCAAATTCTACAACTGGCAAGTTCGGAAAAAGGGGAAAGCCCGTCACGGGGCGCCCGACGATGATTGGCAAAGGTGATTGATGGATCCAGCGATTCCGCCCAGGTCCTGTTTTCAGGCCGATCTCCGATCGACAGGACTTCCGCCATCGATTTTCTGACATTGAAGTAGAATATTCACCTCGTCCTGCGCAGACCACGACGTCCAGCGCCGGGTCTCCCACCCGGCATTTTTCCAGGAGTGAACATGAAACGTCCCTTTATTCTTGCCTTTGCGATTATTATCCTGTTGACCGCTTGCGGGCCTGCCGCGACGCCCACCCCGGTGCCGGAGGCGCTCTTCGTCGACCCGGGCACGGACCTCGGTCCGATCAGCCCCTACTTGTTCGGGACGAACTACGGGCCGATGCACGCCGTCGTGGTGGATAAAATGCCGCTGGTCGAGAGCGCCGGGTTCACCGCGCTGCGTTTCCCGGCTGGGGCCTGGACCGACGTGATGGACATCCAGCCCTTCCAGATCGATGCTTTCATCGCTTTTTGCAAACAGGTTGGCGCCATCCCCACCATCAGCGTGCGCCTGCTGAACGGCAGCCCGAAGGTCGCGGCCGAGTTGGTGCGTTACACCAACATCGAAAAGAAATACGGCGTGGTCTACTGGAGCATCGGCAATGAGCCGAATCTCTATACGGAGTTGCACCAGGCAGACTACGATTACACCACCGAGGACCTCAACAAAGACTGGCGTCCCATTGCCGAAGCCATGAAGGCTGTCGACCCGAGCATCCGGCTGATGGGGCCGGAACTGGCCGGCTGGGAAAAAGACCTGGCCTCCACGCCGAAGGACTCCGCCGGCCGCGACTGGATGGCCGAGTTCCTGAAAGCCAACGGCGACCTGGTATCTGTCGTCACGGTCCACCGCTATCCGATGTATGCGCCGGCCGGACAGGCGATCACGGTCCAGGACCTGCGCGAGAACACGCGTGACTGGACTACCCAGGTGGATTATCTGCGGACCCTGACGAAACAGGTCACGGGGCGCGATATCCCGATCGCCTATACCGAGATCAATTCCGATCCCAGCCGCGTCTCCGACCAGATCGCTTCCCCCGATTCTTTCTATAATGCCGTCTGGTACGCGGATGTCCTGGGACAACTGATGAATTCCCACGTTTTCATGGTCAACCAGTGGGTGCTCTCCCAGCGTGACACCGGGCTGGGCCTCCTCCACGGCGACGACGTCCGGCCCACGTTCTACGTCTTCCCAATGTACAAGAATTTCGGCAGCAAACAGGTCTACGCCGCCTCGGGCGTGGCGGATGTGGACGTCTTCGCCGCCAAGCGAAAAGACGGCGCCCTGACCGTCATGGTGATCAACCTGTCGGACGGGGAGCAGCGCGTCCCCCTGCGGATCAAAGGACCGGCGTTCTCCCAGGCGGATGTCTGGCTCCTGGACGTCGACCACGACGCCGAAAACCTGGGACTGCAGCCGTTCCCGGCGGATGGCACCCTGATCCTGCCTGCCCAGTCGGCCACGCTCTTTGTTTTCAAGAAATGAGCGCATCCTGTTCACTTGAGTGGAAACGACCCATTGACGCCGGGGAAAGCGGCGGAAAGAATCCGGAAAGATAATTTTGGCTGAGCTTCGCTGTAGGCCGGCCCGCCCGTTTTGCTTCAAAACCGATACGATATAATTGCGCCAGGTTTTCCGCCGGAGGCGAACGGTCCCTGGCGGTGTTGTATTCTCCGATGCACGACCCATCCCCCGGCCCAAGGAGACCTCCTGCATGACAACCGCCCTGAAAGACCGCCTCACCCCCCTGAGCAAGCTCTTCTATGGCGTCAGTGATTTCGGCTTCGCCTGTACTGACACCACCATGCAAGTCCTTTTCGCGATCTTCCTGACCGACGTGGTCGGGCTGAAACCCGCCTACGCGGCGCTGGCAGTCTTCATCGGCCGCACCTGGGACTACATCAACGACCCGTTGATCGGATTCTTCACCGACCGGGTCCGTTCCCGCTGGGGGCGCAGGCGGCCCTTCCTCCTGTTTGGGTTCATCCCGTTCGGGCTGATGTTCGCCCTGCTCTGGTACCGCCCGCCGACCGACAGCCAATTCCTCCTCTGTGCATACTATGCGGCCGCATATTTCTTCTTCGACACCTCTTACACCTTCGTTACCATGCCGTACGTCGCCCTGACCCCCGAATTGACCCAGGACTACGACGAGCGCACCTCCCTGACCACCTTCCGGATGGCGTTTTCGATCCTCGGCAGCCTGGTGGCCTTCATCGTTCCCCTGCTGATCATCGGCACGATGCGCCCCGAGAACACCGGCCGTATCTTCACGATGGGGATCATCTTCGGGGCGGTCTGCGCCCTGCCTCTCCTGCTGACCTTTTTCGGGACGCGCGAAAAACCGGAATATTTCACCCAGTCCCAACCCAGTCTGCGGGAATCCTTCCGGGCGGTCTGGAAGAACCGGCCTTTCCTTTTCGCGGCGGGGATCTTCCTGTTCACCTGGACGGCCGCGGACATTATCCAGGCTTTCCTGCTCTTCTTCCTGAAATACCGGATGAATCTCGAAAAACAAAGCGATCTCATCCTAGGGACGATCTTCGTCGTCGCCCTGCTGGTCCTGCCGTTCTGGGATTGGGCCTCCCGCAAGACCGACAAGCGCAAGGCCTATGTGGCCGGGATGATCTTCCTTTCGGCCATCATGATCGGCCTGATCTTCCTCAGCCCGGGAGTCGGCCTGCCATTGGTCCTGATCATGGCCATCCTGGCGGGAATCGGGGTCTCGGCCATCCACGTGCTCACCTGGGCGATCATCCCGGACGCGGTCGAGGTCGACGAGCTGGCCACCGGCCACCGCCACGAGGGCATCTTCTACAGCCTGGTCTCGCTCTTCAAGAAGATCGCCTCATCCATCGCCATCCCGCTGACCCTGCTCGTCCTGGACTGGAGCGGTTATGTGTCGAACGCGCCCGTTCAGAAGCCCTCCACCATCCTGGCTATCCGGGTGCTGATCGGACCGGTTCCTTCTGTCCTCCTGCTCGGCGGGATCGCCTTCGCCCTGTTTTACCCGCTCAGCCGCGAATCCCACCGCGCCACCCGGGAGAAGATCGAAGCGGCACGCGAAGCCAGACCGGCCGATTGATTTCCCCGCGTTTTATTCTCCATTCGTGAGGCGATCCTTGATCCTCGCCACCCTCTGCTACCTCAAGCACGCCGGTTCCACCCTGATGATCCACCGCAACAAACGCAAGGACGACATCCACGCCGGCAAATGGAACGGCCTGGGCGGCAAGTTCGAGCCGGGCGAGTCGCCGGAAGAATGCGTCATCCGGGAGGTGTGGGAGGAATCCGGGCTGACGATCGTCGGACCGAAGTGGTGCGGGCTGCTGACGTTCGCGGGCTTCAAAGGCCAGGACTGGTATGTCTTCGTCTTTACCGCAAATGCATTCAGCGGCGAGTTACACGAGAACGAGGAAGGTCACCTGGACTGGATCCCGGACGAGAAATTGGAAGAGCTCGCCCTCTGGCCCAGCGACCATCTCTTCCTGCCCTGGATTCGGGAAGGGAAATTCTTCTCGGCCAAGTTTGCCTACGACGATGAAGATATGCTCGGCCACCAGGTGGTTTTTTATTAATCCAGGGTTCCGGTATCATAAAAAGGCGCCGACTTTGCGATCGGCGCCTTTTGCATTCGGATCCCGTCACGGAGCCGGCTTGAATTTGAACATTGCCTGCTCGATCGTGTACCCGGTGATCCCGATCTCTTCCAGCTTGATGGTGCCCATTCCGAGGTCCTGGGCCATCGCAATATAGTTTTCGATGTGCAGGAACGGGACGGTGCCGGCGGGCGCGGCCGGATCGAAGCCCATCAGCCGGACGCCGATCGAATCGGTGGCCACCTGGCTTTTCCCGGCGATCAACAATCCAGGCTTTACCTGGGAGACGCCATCCTCCCAGGCATCCGCGCCCCCTGCATGGTCATGATACCGTCCGCCATAGCCAGGTGGATCGGCCGGGCCCGGTTCAGGTCCAGCAGTGTACGCCCGAGGCGTTTGTCCATCTGCCGGTCCCCGTGCAGAGACTGCCGCCAGGTTTAGCCCGGATACATGCGATAAACACTCAGAGGGGTGATGCCCATCAGGTTTTTCATCGAGAGGGTCACCCCGGCAAAGGAATGGGGCTTCATCTTCCCGATCGAGACGAAGGTATCCAGTTCCCCCAAAAGCGGGTTGAGGGTGTAAGTCTCATGGTTGAACCAGTTCGGACCCACCGGGATCTCGGTAAAGTCCTTGTATGGGTCGGGCTTGCAGAGATCGATCAACTCGGCGCCGATCGACCCGGCCATGTCCGTATAACCCCACAGGTCGAATACTTCCCGCTTGGCGGTTCCCAGGCCGTCCATCACGTAGATCTTCCCGGCGCCTGCATCGATCAACAGCTCGCCCAGGGCCCAAACGACGGCCGGATTGGTCGCAAAGTATTCGACCGCCGGTGGGTCGGTCCGCCCGTTCAGATAGTACGCGCCCGTCATGTTGACCTTGATGCCAACCCTGGCTCCCGGCTTGATCACGTCGCCCAGTCCGCCCAGGCTCTCCGCATGCGCTGGATCTCCGCCCGCAAGACGCCTCGATCGTAACGATCCGCCTTCCCGATGGCGACGATTGCCTTCGGACCCGGGGTGGGCGAAAGTGTCAGCGTCGGTGGAACGCTGGTCGATGTCGACGTTCCGGTTGGACCCGGGGGGGCGTGAAGGCCGGCGGCAGGGAACCCTGGCAGGCGGCCAGGAATCCTGCCAGGCCTGTCGTACCCAAAATTTTCAAGAAATCCCGGCGACTGAATTGACTCTTCATCGATATCCTCCTCCACGAGAGCAATCTGCTAATATCACCATGGAATTATACAAAAGCTGCCTCAAAGTACGCAACCGGCTTGGCTGGGCAGGATTCCCGCGCCAATCGCATCCTTTTGTTTGGCAGTATAATCAAATCCGTATGACCATTCTGGCGGACAAACACATCCTGCTGGGCGTCACCGGCTCCATCGCGACCTACAAAGCCGCCGATCTGGCTTCCAAGCTGACCCAGGCGGGCGCCCAGGTGGATGTCATCCTGACCCCATCCGCAGAAAAGTTCATCACCCCCCTGACCTTCCAATCCGTTACCGGACGAAAAGCCTTCACCGATTCCGACCTGTGGGGCGGCGAGGCGCACGTCCTGCACGTCGGCCTTGGCCACGGTTCCGACCTGCTGGTCGTCGCCCCGTGCACCGCCAACACGCTTGGCAAGCTGGCTCATGGCATCGCCGACAACCTGCTTACGATTACGGCGCTGGCCGCCCGCTGTCCGGTCCTGGTTGCGCCGGCCATGGACGTGGGCATCTACACCAATCCGGCCACCCAGGCGAACATCCGCACCCTGATGGAACGCGGCGTTTTTTTCGCCGGCCCCGGCGAGGGCCGGATGGCCTCCGGGTTGACCGGCCTGGGTCGCCTGCTCGAGCCGTCTGAGCTGCTCGGCCACGTCCGGCGGGCCCTCGGCTTGAGCGGGCCGCTCGCAGGGCGGAAGGTGGTCGTCACGGCCGGGGGCACCCAGGAACCGCTCGACCCGGTCCGCGTCCTGACCAACCGGTCCTCCGGGAAGCAAGGCTATGCCGTCGCCCAGGCCGCCATCGACTCGGGGGCGGGCGTCGTGTTGGTCAGCGCGCCGACCGCCCTGACCCCGCCGGTTGGGGCGAAGTTCATCCCGGTCGAAACCGCCGCGGAAATGCTGGAAGCCGTCCTGGCTGAATCCGCCGGAGCGGATGGGCTGATCATGGCCGCCGCGGTTGCAGACTTTCGTCCGGCCAGGATCGCCGGGAACAAGCTCAAGAAACGGGACGGAATTCCGCAGGTCGACCTGGAGGCCGCCCCCGACGTCCTGGCCGCTGTGGCAGGGCTGGGAGCCAGAAGGCCGCGGCGGGTGATCGGCTTTGCCGCCGAAAGCGTAGACCTTCACGAGAACGCCAAAGCCAAGCTTAAATCCAAAAAACTTGATATGATTGTAGCAAATGACATCTCCGCGGCCGACGCCGGCTTCGGGGTGGACACCAATCGGGTGACTTTTCTCTTTCCTGACTCGGAAGACGAACTCCTGCCGCTGCTGAGCAAGGACGAAGTGGCAGAGACCCTCATCGCTCGTTTTGCGATGCTCCTGGAGAGCAAATGACAAAAGTTCTGGTGATCTCCGATGTGCACGCCAACATCACTGCCCTGGACGCCGTCCTGGACGACGCCGGGGATGTGGACCAAGTCTGGTGCCTGGGGGATATCGTCGGGTACGGCCCTGACCCGAACGAATGCGTGGATCGCATCCAGACCCTGCCAAAACTGACCTGCATGATGGGCAACCATGACTTTGCCGCCATCGGAGACATGTCCCTCGAAACCTTCAACTCTGACGCAAAGAAGGCCTTGCTCTGGCAGCGTGAAAAACTGACGGATTCGAGCAAGGATTTCTTGCACAATCTAAACCAGAACGTCGTCGTGCGCGGAGACGTCTCGCTCGTCCACGGCAGCCCGCGCGACCCGATCTGGGAATACATCATGAATACCCTGGTGGCGCGGCTCAACCTGGATTTCTACGATACGTCCTGGTGCTTCATGGGCCATTCCCATTTCCAGGCTGTTTTTCAGTACCATTCGGAGAAGGACGATATGTCCATCGAAGTGCCGCCTCTGGATGAAAAATACGCACTTAAAGAGCGGGCTTTCCTGAATCCTGGCTCGGTCGGCCAACCCCGCGACCGGGACCCTCGCGCAGCCTACGCCTTTTTCTTTCCCAAGACGAGAGTCTGGGAACCCCATCGGGTGGAATATGACATTCCCCAGGTCCAAAAACGGATCCTGAACGCCGGCCTGCCTCACCGGCATGCCGAACGTCTCGCCGGAGGCTGGTAGGCGCCCGGGATCGATCGTCAGCATGGCAAGGGTGGAACATTTGTCGGGGTATGGGCGTCTAGCGAACATATCAGCCTCTCATCACCCGAAGGAGAAGAAGCCATGAAGAACAAAATCGTCATCATCTTTCTCGCCCTTGCCCTGGTACTGACCGCCTGTGCACCGAAGTTGGTTTCGGTGCATTCGGCTGCTCCCCTCGCCGCGGCTACGGCCGCGCCTGCGGAGGCCCTCAAGGCCTATGGCCAAGGCGGTGGAATCACCAACGAGACTTCCGGCGTCGCCCAAATGCCCGCCACGGACAACTCCAACCCTGCCGGTAGTCCGGCGACCGCCACACAGGACCGGCTGGTGCTGACGAACGTCGATCTGAGCATCGTCGTTGCCGATCCCCAGAAGAAAATGGACTCCATCGCCCAGATGGCCAAGGATATGGGTGGTTTCGTCGTCTCGTCGAACCTGTCACCCTATTACCTGGACAGCGGCACGACCGTCTCGCAGGGCACCATATCGATCCGCATCCCGGCCGATAAGCTGGAACAGGCCCTGACCCAGATCAAGACCGGCGTGGGCGAGGTCCGCAGCGAGGCCCGCACCGGCCAGGACGTGACCGCCCAATACGTCGACCTGCAGAGTTCCCTGCGCAACCTTGAGCAGGAGGAAACCGATCTCCAGGACATCATGGACGAGGCCAAGAACAATCCCAACAGCAACACCACTTCCAAGACCCAGGACGTTCTCACGGTCTACAACCAGATCGTCAGCGTCCGCGG
>DATJPX010000077.1:0-11046 GCA_035506155.1 Anaerolineales bacterium | reverse complement strand
CCGCCTTCATCCTCGGACCGGAGTTCCCGCTCTGGACCGAATGGGTCCCGAATCGTGCCCGTCTCGACTACCAAACCTATCCACGACTGACGGCCATGGCCGAAACCGCCTGGACGCCCCAGGCGAAAAAGAATCTACCTGCTTTCCGCCGCCGGCTGGCCAGGTTCCTGTCCCGGCTGGACCTGCTCGGGGTCCGCTATGCCCCGTTGGATGAAGTTGAGCCTTCATGGCTGAAGCAGCGCCTGGGCATCTTCACGATCGTCCGTCCGCAGACAAAAATCAGGGAATAAATTTCCCGGGTTCGTGCTATACTAGGCCGCAATATTCTTCCTGGAGTTGCTCGATGAATTTCTTCAAGAAGCTTTTTACTCCGCCTCCATCCAACTCGGGAACCTTCCATCGATTCAGCGTAAAATGCAAACGCTGCGGCGAGATCATCCAGGGGCAGGTCAATGTTAATAACGAGCCCAGCCTGGAGTTCGACGGGAGCGGGAAACCCTATTACATCTGCCGCAAGGTGTTAATGGGAAACCAGATGTGCTTTCAACAGATCGAGGTCATTTTCAAATTCAATGAAATGCGTGGCATACTCGAAAGGCAGGTAACCGGCGGGGAATTCGTCGACGGCTAGGAGCAGCCAGTCGAAGAGCGCTTATCCCACGGAATGACCTTCCATACTCCCCGACAGGGGAGTTTCCTTAATTGAACGCCAAACGGAGAAAAGAGCGGAGCATGGTCAACGTAGACACACAATACAAAATCGTGGGGCGGAAAGTCATCATCCGGCTAAAAGACCGGGTCTGCGAAAAATCGGAGGAGCTACTGGCGAGCGCCCTGTTCAGGGAAATCATCGTTCGTTACGTGAAGCACCTGGAAAGGAAAGATTCCCCCCTGATCGCCTTGTTCGCCGGCGGGCAAGCGAACATCTCCGAAGCCGATGTAGACGCCCTCATCCGAACGATCCAGCTGCTCTCCCAGATGAAGCTCGCCTGGGCGACCAAGATCCTCGGCGACGACAAGCGCTTCATCAAACAGCCTTCCCTGTTGTATGCATTCATCGAGGGTCTTTACGATTACTGGCGCGAATTCGAGCGCTTCATCGTTTGCGACTCCGAGTCCGACGTTTTGGACAAGCGCCCCTATCGCACCTTCAACGTAACGATCGAATCTTTGATGCACCTGGTCCGGAAAACCTACCGGAATATCCAGAAGAACATCAGCGGCAAGCATCCCAACATCTACCGCCAGGTCAGCGCGGGTGCTGAGATCGCCGCCATTGCATTGCCCAAGCCAATCGATTATTCCGGGAAGTGTTTCGAGAAGATCAAGGGCATCCCGGTCATCCGCCAGATCCTGCTCTACCCTCCCCTCCTGCTCAACCCGCCGATGAACAAACGGACCGGCAGCTTCGTCAGGGTGGATCGGAATCCGCTCGATATGGTCGATATCGACAGCAAGGAATGGCTGTGCTACCCAGCCAGGGTCGGCAGCCTGCTGGTGATGGTCTATTTCCACGAGAAGTTCTTCGAACTGGGCTTTTCGCTCTGCAACCTGTTCGAGCTGGCTGACGATGCCGCCCTGGAGGCAAAACCGGACGCCGTTTATCTCTTCGGTGTGCAGGATGATGCCCTGGACGGGATGGCGGAACTGCCCACCGTCTTCTACGATGCGGCCGCGGATGGCACTCTGGTGGCAGCAATTCCGCGGCGGGATGAATTCGGCTACTTCGGCTATCTCAAGAAGATGATCCTGACGCTACATAACATCCAGATGATGAAGCTGGGCAAGCTTCCTTATCATGGCGCGATGATCCGGCTCAATTTAAAGAACGAGCATGGTGCAAATGTCCTGATCTTCGGCGATACAGGCACAGGCAAATCCGAAACGCTGGAAGCCTTCCGCACCCTGGGCGAGGACGAAATCCGCGAGATCGTCATCATCGCCGACGACATGGGCTCGCTTTCGCTGGATGAAGAGAAGAACCTGATCGGCTACGGCACCGAGGTGGGGGCGTTCGTCCGCTTGGACGACCTGAAGCCCGGTTTCGCCTTCGGCCAGCTCGACCGGGCGATCATCATGAGCCCAAACATGGTCAATGCCCGGGTGATCCTGCCGGTCACGACCTACGATAACGTCGTCAAGGGGTATCCGGTCGACATGGTCCTCTACGCAAATAATTATGAGGATGTCGATGACCAGCATCCCATCATCGAAAAATTCGAATGTCCCGAACAGGCCTTGAAAGTCTTCCGGGAAGGCGCGGCGATGAGCAAAGGGACCACCACCTCCACCGGCCTGACCCATACGTATTTTGCCAATCCTTTCGGCCCGGTCCAGTACCAGGACCTGCACGATGAGATCGCCAGGCGCTATTTCGAGAACCTTTTCGAAAAGGGCATCTTCGTCGGCCAACTGCGCACCCGCCTGGGCATCCCGGGCTGGGAGCGACAGGGCCCGGAAGGCTCGGCGCACGCCCTGCTGGAATTGCTCCAGAAAGATCTGACCAACCCCTCATAACCGTCTCCCCCCGGACCTGTTGCCAGGTCCGGGCGTTTTTAAAGGCAAATTGCAGTTATCAGGGCCAATTTTCGCCGATTCCGGCTGTTTTTCTTCCCAAATATCAATAATTTTAAAGTCAATATTAATATTTTCAATAATCACCTCTTGACATTTAAATTTTAACTTGTATAATGTCAATTAGCTTTACTTACCGTTTAAGTGCTGTCAGAGGAGTCAAATCATGAAATCCCTCTACCATGCTTACCAAGCCTATGAGCGGCGTACCGAAAAAGGCGAGTTCTCCCGTCGCCCATCGAGTTATCCTTCTCTCTCCATTCTGCCCGACTCTTTGCTGGTGCAGTTGGGCGAATTCCTTATCCAGACTGGCCTGAAACTCAAACGGCGTCATACCGCCGGCAAGTCGATGGCCTGGTCACCGATGACGGGAAGCAAACAATGAAAAATGCATTGAGCAAGTGCCCGGTCTGCGACGGGGAACTGACCGTCACGCGTCTCCACTGCGATACCTGCGACACAGTCATCGAAGGACGTTTTGCCAACGGCGTCTTCGCCGGCCTGACCCCGGAGCAGCTGGATTTCATCGAGACCTTCGTCCGGTGTGAAGGCAAGATCACCCGCATGGAGGAGGAGATGGCGCTCTCCTACCCCACCATCCGCAACCGGCTGCAGGAAGTGATCCGCGCCCTCGGCTACGAACCCGGCAGGGAAGAAGCCGCCGAGATTCCCGACGAAAAGCGCCGTGTGGTCCTGGAAGACCTGGACTCAGGCAAGATCAACGCCGAAGAGGCCATGCGCCTCCTGAACGGAGAGGAGTAAGTCATGCAGCAGCAAACCTTCACAGTCAAAGCCTCACCGAATGTCCTGATCCGATCCGTTGCCGGCGACTTGCGCGTGGCCGGTTGGGACCGCATGGAGATCATGGTCAAGACCGACGGGGAAGTCCTCCAGGTCAACCCAGACAACGATCCGATCGCCATCTCGTGCGACGGTGATCTCATCATCTACCTGCCCCGCGACACCCAGCTGACCACCAACACTGTGGCGGGCGACGCCAGCCTGCAGGCAATGCACGGAGCGGTCACGCTCGGACCGGTTGCCGGCGACCTGACCATGCACGACCTGGGTCCGGTCACCATTGGAACGATCTCGGGGGACGCCTCCCTGCGCAATATCGGCGCCCTGAACGCCGCCACCATCACCGGCGATTTCGCCCTGCGCGGCGGGCACGGCGTCTGCGCGGTCGACACGATCAACGGCGACGCTTCCTTGCGGGACGTGGACGGGATGGTCACCATCGAACACGTCGGTTCGGATCTGTACGTCCGCAACGTGCACGGAGCGGTGAACGCCAGCGCGGGGGCGGACGTGGCCCTTTACATCGATCCCACGCCCGGCCAAACCTACGACGTATCTGCCGGCGACGACCTGATCGTTCGCCTGTCCCCGGAAGCCAACGCCAGGCTGCACCTGACCTGCGCCTCCGCCGACTCGATCCAGGTCGATTTCCCCGGCGTGGTCCTTCCGGAGGACTGCAGCGATTGCCAGGTGGTGATCGGCAAGGAATCCGATGGGATGGCCGCCATGCTGCTGACCGCCGGCGGGGACCTGCTGGTGACCAGCCAGGCCGACCAATGGGAGTCCGCCGCCGACTTCGGGGTGGGCATGCACGACGGCCTGGAATGGCCCCTGCCCCCGGATTTCTCAGACCGCATCAACCGGCGCGTCCAGGCTGCCATGGAGCGGGCCCAGATCCACATGGAAGAAGCCAACCGGCGCGCCGAGCATGCCGGCCAGAGGGCATCCATCAAGATCGAAGCCGCCATGCGGAGGGCGGAAGCCAAGGCCCGGGCGGCCGAAGTCCGCGCCCGGCGCGGCCAGTTCAACCTGAACGTCGGCCGCTGGAACTGGGACCTGTCCCCCTCCGGGCCTGTCGAGACCGCCGCGCCAGCTTCGGACGAGGAGCGCCTGGTCATCCTGAAAATGCTCCAGGAAAAGAAGATCTCCCTCGAAGAAGCCGAAAAACTTCTGGCCGCCCTGGAAGGCAAATGAGCTTGATCCCCGCCGGCTCCCCGGCGATGGACTGGAGGTACTCATCATGACTGACCAAGAACGCAATCAAGTGTTGAAAATGATCGAAGACGGCAAGATCTCGCCGGAGGAGGGCCTCCGCCTGATGCAGGCTCTCGAGCAGAATCCGCCCGAAGAGGATCGCCTCCCGGGCGGGCCGGATCAGGCGACAGCATCCGAGGCCGGGCCGGCAGGGACATCCACCGAAAAATCGAACCTGGAAAACGATCCCCGCATCGCCCGCGTCAAAACGACCGTCCAGCGCCTGTGGCAGATCCCGTTGTGGATCGGCGTCGGGATTACCATCCTGTCCGCAGTCGGGATGTTCCTGATCCTGCGCGGCGCCGGCGGGAACTTCTGGTTCTATTTCATGATCCTGCCGCTCTTCCTGGGGATCGCCATCATCGCATTGGGCGTCGGGACCCGCACCGCACGCTGGATCTTCGTCGACGTGCACCAGAAGCCCGGCGAGAAACCCGGGCGCATCTTCCTGGGCTTTCCCTTTCCCCTGAAACTGGCTGCCTGGTTCCTGCGCACCTTCGGGCGGAGCATTCCCGACCTCAAGAAAACCAACGTGGACGAAGTCATCGAGGTCATCGAGACCGGTTTTACCGGCGACCAGCCGCTGATCGTCAATGTGGATGAAGGCGACGACGGCGAAAAAGTCCAGGTCTACATCGGCTGATCCTTATCCTGCCTTTCGATGAATTATTAATTCTGTTTTGCGAGGAGGTCCAACATGGCCACCACTGAAGAACGTATGAAGATCCTTAAAATGATCGAGGAAGGGAAACTGAGCGCCGAGGAAGGGGCGAAGCTTCTGTCGGCCCTGGCAAGCGCCAATCGGCCCCTGGGCGGACTATCGGCCAGCGGCGCCAAGTGGCTGCGGGTGCGCGTGACCGATGTTTCCAGCGGCCGATCGAAGGCCACCGTCCAGATCCCGATCAGCCTGATGGAAGCAGGGATGAAGATCGGCGCGCACTTTGCCCCGGAGATCGATGGCGTCAACATGGATGAGCTGATGAACGCCCTGCGCTCCGGCATGACCGGGAAGATCATCGACGTCACCGACGATGAGGACGGGGAACACGTCGAAATATTCGTTGAATAATAGCGGATTGATAGGCGGCCAATAGGCAGCTTTGGAGCAGGAATGGTTTAATCTAGCTGGAATTCAACCAGAAGAAACAGGAGTTTGCCATGTCTGAAACGATCGAAAAAACATTCACCGTCACTTCACCGGCCCGCCTGAACCTCAGCAACATTCGCGGTTCGGTAGAGATCAAGGCTGGGCAGGATGGACAGATCCACGTCACTGCCGTCAAGCATGAGAACAGCGGCGACGCCAGCCGGACCGAAGTCGAGCTCAGCCAGGAAGCGGATGGGACCGTCAAGGTCGCCACGCATTTCCCGGACGGCGGCTGGAGCTGGCTGATCGGCTCCTTCCCCTGCCGCGTCGACTACGTAGTCGAAGTACCCCATCAGTGCTCCCTGAAAACGAACGCGGTCAGCAGCGACACCTTCGCCGCCGGCTTCGAAGGCGAGTTCAGCTTCACCACCGTCAGCGGCGAACTGACCTTGCGCGACCTGACCGGGCCGGTGAACGCCAAGACCGTCAGCGGCGCGCTGGAACTGGCAAACCTAGCCGGTGAAATGCACATCAACACGGTCAGCGGACAGATCTCGGGCAAGCAGCTGAACGGCAAACTGCACCTGGATACCGTTTCCGGGCGGGTGTCCTGCGAAGAATCCAGCCTGCCCTCCGCCGAAGCCACCACCGTCAGCGGCGACATGTCCCTGCAGACGGCCCTGGGAAGCGGTCCCTACCGCTTCAACTCCGTCTCAGGCAACGTGGAATTGAAGGTGCCGGCCGAATCCCGCTGCGAAGCAGAACTGCACGCCATCAGCGGCAGCCTTTCGACCAAGCTTCCGGCCACCTCCACCACCCGCCAGAACGGGCGCCAGACCCTGGAGGTCCAGGGCGGCGGCGTCAAGCTATACTTGAACAGCGTCTCCGGAAACCTCTCCCTGGTCTCGTGACCGGGTGGAAGGTCAAGCGATTTCCTCCTCAACGTCATCCCCAACAAATCCTGGGGATGACGCGTTTAATCCGTTTTGGCGAGCGCGTAAAAGTAACCAAAGGTAGACATTCATGGCAATCGCTCAATCGTCGAAATCGCACCAACCCCAGGGCATGTTCGCCTTCGCCCTGATCTGGATCGGCCAACTGGTCTCGGTCATCGCCACCCAGATGACCGGCTTCGCCATGACCATATGGATATACGAAAAAACCAGTAGCGCCACCGCCCTCGGCCTGGCAAACGTCTTCTGGGTGACCCCCTACCTGCTGATCTCGCCGATCGCCGGCGTGATGGTCGACCGCTACAGCCGCAAGCTGATGATGATGGTCAGCGACATCGGCGCCGGGCTGGCGACCGCCGGCATCCTGGTCCTGCAGGTCATGGGCGTCTTGCAGCTCTGGCATATCTATGTGGCCGTGATCTTCCAAGGGCTGGTGAACGCCTTCCAATGGCCGGCGTATTCCGCCGCCATCACTACCATGGTCTCCAAAAAACAGTATGGACGGGCCAACGGGATGATGTCGCTCGTCGACGTCGGTCCGGGCGTGATCGCCCCGGTTTTGGCCGGTGCGCTGATCGGCTTCATCAAGCTGGCCGGCATCCTGACCATCGATGTGGTTACCTACGGCCTGGCGATCCTCGCCCTGGCGGTCGTTTTCGTGCCCCAACCGCCGCCCAGCCAGGAAGGCCAGAAGGCCCGCAGCAACATCTGGAAGGAATCCGCCTTCGGCTTCAAATACATCTTCAGCCGACCCAGCCTGACCGGCCTGCTGACCCTCTTCCTGCTCGGCAACCTCTTTACCGGCATGGCGTTTACGCTGATCGCCCCCGCCATCCTTGCCCGGACGAATAACAACAGCATCATGCTGGGAACCGCCCAATCCTTCGCCGCCGTGGCGGGCGTGGTTGGCGCGGTCTTGATGAGCGCCTGGGGAGGCTTCAAACGCCGGATCAACGGGATCATCGCCGGCTGGTTCTTCTCCAGCCTGCTCGGGATGACTTTGTTCGGCTTTGGCAGGAGCCTGGCCATCTGGATCCCGGCCGGGATGCTGATGATGCTCTTCGTGCCGCTGATCAACGGCTCCAGCCAGGCCATCTGGCAATCCAAGGTCGCCCCGGATGTGCAGGGGCGCGTCTTTGCCACCCGGCGCTTCATCGCCCAACTGCTCCAGCCGATTGCGCCGGTCATCGCCGGGACGCTGGCCGATTTCGTCCTCGAGCCGGCGATGAAGGCCCAGACCGGCTTATCGCAAACCTTCGGCGGATGGTTCGGCAGCGGGTCCGGAGCAGGCATGGGAATG
Source organism: Anaerolineales bacterium (assembly GCA_035506155.1). Taxonomy (GTDB): domain Bacteria; phylum Chloroflexota; class Anaerolineae; order Anaerolineales; family Villigracilaceae; genus UBA877. The sequence goes on along the minus strand of DATJPX010000077.1, from coordinate 3,077 downwards.
TTGATCACCCTGTGCGGATTGTTGACCGCCCTGATCGCCTGCGCCGCCCTTTTCGTCCCGGTCATCCGGCACGTCGAAGACCTCCTGCCAGACCACGACCAGGTGCCGGCCGCGACGCCGGCAGCCGAGGGCTCGCCGGCCGATTGACGCCCATCCCGGGCTGCGAATTGTTAAAAGACCAATCCCCATCGAAAAACATCCAGACAAGGAGGCAAGCATGCGTGACCACATTCAAGAAGCCCTGAAACACAGCCGGGCCGACTACACCGAAATCCGCATCGAAGAAAAGGAAACCACCCGGGTCGTCTTCCGCGGCAAGGAACTGGAAGTCGCCAATGCCAACATCGACAAGGGCGGCATCGTCCGCTGCCTGATCAAGGACAAAGGCTGGGGCGTGGCCACCTTCAACGACCTGGACGACCTGCTCAACAAGGTCGACCAGGCGACCGAGTGCGCCCGGGTCGGGTCGGTGCCCGAGCCGATCGAGCTGGCCCCGGTCGAGCCGGTCCAGCAAGTCATGACGGCAGACCTGAAGCGCGACTTCCGGGATATTTCCCTGGCTGAGAAAAAAGCCCTGGCGGAACGCTATAACCAATCCCTGCTCGGCGCCAGTGACAAGATCGTCGACACCTCGGCCGTTTACAGCGACGCCTTCACCAAGGTCATCCTGGCAAATTCCGAAGGGACTTACATCGAACAGGACCGTCCCTCCGTGGTCGTCGGAGCGACCGCCATCGCCCGGGACGGCGACAACGTCCAGCAGGCCCACGATTCCTTTTCCACCACCCAGGGCTACGAGTTCGTCCTCGACAAGGACGATATGGTCAGGATGGTCGCCAGCCACGCCGTCGAGCTGCTCTCGGCCAAACCGGTCAAGGCCGGCCAGTATACCGTGGTCGCTGACCAGATGCTGGCGGGAGTCTTCATCCACGAGGCGTTCGGGCACCTCTCCGAGGCGGATTTCGTCTATGAGAATCCCAAGGCGCGGGAGATGATGAGACTGGGTCGGCGGTTCGGCAAGGGGATCCTGAACGCCTTCGACGACGGCTCGATCCCACACCAGCGCGGCACCACCCTGTTCGACGACGAAGGCACCCCGGCCCAGCGCAACTGGCTGATCCGGGACGGAGAGCTGGTCGGGCGGCTGCACTCCCGCCAGACCGCCGCCAGGATGGGTGAATCGGCCTCGGGCAACGCCCGGGCGATCAATTACCGCTTCGCCCCGATCGTGCGAATGACGAATACAGGAATCGAAAACGGCGCCACCTCATTCGAGGACATGATCAGGGACATCCCGCTCGGCATCTACGCCTGCGAAGCCTACGGCGGCCAGACTCAGCTGGAGAACTTCTCCTTCAGCTCCGGATATGCCTACATGATTCGGGATGGGAAGCTGGCCGAGATGGTCAAGGATGTCATCCTGGCTGGAAACCTCTTCACCACCCTGGAGAATATCGATGCCATTGGGAACGACTTCAAATGGCTGAACACGGGCGGCGGCTGCGGAAAGGGCAACCAGTATCCCCTGCCGGTCGGGATGGGCGCGCCGCACATCCGCATTCAAAACGTCGTCATCGGCGGCGAATAACGGGAGGGCTGCATGGATATCCTGACCCAACTCAAAAAACAGGCCGACCAGGTGGAAGTGGTCAGCCTGCAGAACGAAAAAACCACGGTCGAGTACGAAGCCAACCAGCTGAAAACCTGCACCGTCGCCGAGACCAAAGGTACGGCAGTGCGGGTCATCCGCAAGGGACGACTCGGTTTTGCCGCCTCCACGGATGAAACCGCCGGCGATAAACTGGCCGTCAACGCGCTCGAATCGGCCTCCTACGGTGATCCGGCGTCCTTCTCCTTTCCGGAATCCCGGCCGGCGCCGGCCGTCCGGACCTACGACCCGGCCGTCGCCGACCTGCCCATCCCCCGGCTGGTCGAGGTCGGACGGGAGATCCTCGACCTGGTCCTGCCCGTCGAGCCGCAGGCGCGCTGCAACATCAGCCTGGAGCGCAGCCTGGCAACGGCCAACATCCGCAACCAAACCGGCCTGGATGTCTCCTTCCGGGCCTCCCCCCTTTCCCTCGGGCTGGAGATCGACCGGATCGAAGGCGACGACGTCCTGATCCTGTACGACCAGTTGGGCACCACCCTCTGGGATGAGGATTATCTCGATTTCGCCCGCCGGCTGGTCGAAAAACTGAAGAAAGCCCGCACCATCACCACCATCCAGCCGGGCCGGATGCCGGTCCTGTTCGCCCCCAGCGGCACGCTGGCCCTCGGCCTTCCATTGACCCAGGGACTGAACGGCAAAGAGGTCTACAAAGGCACCTCGCCGCTGGCCGGCAAGCTCGGCGAGAAGCTGTTCGATGAAAAGATCAGCCTCGTCGACGACGGGACGATCGACGGCATGTTTGCCAGCGCCAGCTACGACGACGAGGGCACGCCCCGCCGCCGGAATGTACTGGTGGACAAAGGTGTCTTGAAGGGGTTCATCTACGACCTGAAAACCGCCGCCCAGTGCGGAGTGGATTCGACCGGCAACGCCTCGCGCGGCCTCTTCAATCCGCCCGAGCCCTCCTTCACCAATTTCTGCATCCAGCCGGGCGAAACCACGCTGAAAGAGATGCTGGCCGGCATCCGGGAAGGCATCCTGGTCGAAGACCTGCTCGGCCTGGGACAGGGCAATATCATCTCGGGCGCATTCTCCAACCCGCTCGCCCTGGCCTTCAAGATCGAGAACGGCGAGATCGTCGGACGGGTCAAGGACCTGTCGATCGCCGGCAACGTCTATGACCTGCTCAAGGAGGGGATTACCGTCAGCCGGGAATCCCAGTGGGTCTACAGCACCTTTCACGCCCCATACATTTTGGTTCCTGAAATGAACGTAGCAGGGAAAGAATAACGGTCCAATAAGGGGACCGGCTCATTCAAGAGCCGGTCCTTTTTTTATCAACCTTCGTTTTTTTGTTTCCGCAACAACAGCGGCCCCACCCGGTCGATGATCCAGCCAAAGGCAAGCTCGGCCCACGGGACCACCCGCAGCCAGCCGGGGACGTAGACCACCCGGCGCGGGTGCAGCA
>DATJPX010000076.1:0-28234 GCA_035506155.1 Anaerolineales bacterium | reverse complement strand
GCCGGGGTCTGGATGGTGCCGTAGGAAGCCAGTTCCAGGCTGCCATCCGCCCGGTCGCGCACCAAACCGTAACCGGTGGTGGCCGTGCCCGGGTCGATCCCCAGCACCAGGGTCATGCCTACTCGGCCGCCTCAAGGGCAGCCAGGGCCTCGTCCGAAATCTTCAGGTTGTGGAAGACGTTCTGGATGTCATCCAGCTCTTCCAGCGATTCGATCGTCCGCAAGACCGAGAGGGTCTGGTCAACGGGGAGTTCCGTATCCTGCTTGGCGATCATGCGCAGCTCGGCATCGTCGGGGCTGACGCCGGCGTTCTTGAGGGCGTCGCTGATCTTCTTGAAGGCGTCGACCGGGCCGATGATTTCGACGTTCTCGCCGTCTTCCTGGACGTCTTCCGCACCGGCATCCAGGGCCAACTCGAAAGCCTTGTCGAAATCCAGCTGGCTCTTGGGGAAGGAGAAGTACGAATTGCGGGTGAACTGCCAGCCGACTGCGCCGGCTTCGGCCATATTCCCGCCGCTGCGGCTGAGGATGTGCCGGATCTCGGCCACGGCGCGGTTGCGATTGTCGGTGACGCATTCGAGCATCAGCGCCACACCGTGAGGGCCGTACCCTTCGTACATGATCTCTTCGAATACGGTGGCGTCCTTGTCCTCGCCGGTGCCGCGTTTGATAGCCCGTTCGATGTTTTCCTTGGGCATGTTCCCGGCCCGGGCTTTTTCCACCGCCAGAGCAAGGCGGAAGTTTGAATCGGGATCGCCGCCGCCTTCGCGGGCAGCCATGACGATTTCCCGCGCCAAGCGGGTGAAAGCTGCGCCTTTCTTGGCATCGGCTGCGCCCTTCTTTCGGCGGATGGTTGCCCAGTGGCTATGACCTGACATATCTGAACTCCTTTAGATCCACTCTCGTGGGAATTGACACAATAGCCCGCGAATTATACCATAGCGGTTTTAGGCCACAAAGAACCCGACCGCCATCACTCCCGGACCGGCATGGACGACAATTGCCGGGGGCAATTCGTAGATCGGGATATGGGAGATGTTCATCCTGGATTTCAACTCGGCGACCAGCGCATCTGCATCGTCCATCGCATCCGCCTGCATCACGCACAGGTTGGCCGCCGGGGTCTTCGGGCATTGTTCCTCGACGATCTCGAGCAGGCGGGCCACGGCGCGGCGCTTGGTGCGCTGCTGCTCGAATGGTTCGACCTGTCCCTCCCGGACGCACAGGATGGGCTTGACCTGGAGCAGCTCCCCGAGCAGGGCCTTCGCCCCGCCGATCCGCCCGCCCTTTTGGAGATATTCCAGGGTATCGACCAGGAAAAAGATCCGGCCGCGCGGGATCCACTCGCCTAGGCATTTGACGATGGCCTCTGCGCTCTGCCTATCCTTCGCCCACTGGTTGGCCAGCAGGACCAGGCTGGCAAGGTTCCCGGCGATCGTCTGCGTGTCCACCACGTGGACCTTGAGCCCGGGGTAGTCCTGGGCGGCCACTTCCGCTGAGCGGACCGTCCCGCTGACCTTTCCCGATGGGGCGACCACGATCACATCCTCCCCGTCTTTTACAGCCTGTTCGTATACCGGCGCGTAGAGCGGGGGAGGCGGGGCCGCAGTCTTGGGGAGCTGGCTGGACGCCTTGAGTTTTTGGAGAAATGTAGCCGTATCCAGCTCGGTATCGTCCCGGTAGGAATTTTCCCCGAAGACCACGATCTGGGGGATGAGGGGAATCCCGAGCGTCTTGAGCATCTCACGAGGCAAGCCGGAAGTAGTATCGGCGACTATTTTGGCCATTCTTTTTCCTTTCGCGAAGGGTCGATCCAACCTTCGTGATTCGGAGTTACCGAAGTTCTTCATTTCGCGCTGCACCCTGTTGTTCTCCCGGCCGATCGGATCGCCTCGGCATGCGGATGGCGCGGGTTCTCCAGCGGGAATAAAAAGGGGCACGAGATTTCGTGCCCCGTCTTGGCTATGCGGGTTTCCCGGCCTTCTTCTGGGCGGCCCGTTCGGCCAGCGTGGCGTGCAGGGACTTGATGTCCTTGTCCACGAAGAACAGCGCACCCAGGTACAGGAAGAAGCACAGGACCCAGGCCGAGATGCAGACGGTCATGATGGCGAATTGCTTGCTGTGTGCGGCCAGGGCGATGGCGCCGGCCAGGGTGGGGGCGAGGGCCGCGCCGCTGTTCTCGACGAAGTATTCGACCGCCTGGGCGGAGCTGCGTACTTCCGGCAGGGTGATGTCGAAGACAGTCGAGGTGACGTTGGGCGAGGAGAACGGCATGAACAGGGCCGTCAGGCTCATCAGGATGAAGAAGGTGGTCTTGTCGGCCACGGGGGTGCGCAGGGCGAAGAAGAGGAAGATCGCGCCCAGGATGACGCCTGCGCTGGAGACCAGGATGCGGCCTTTGTAGGTCTTCTTGAACAGCCAGTCGCCCAGGGACCCGCCGACGAAGTAGCCGCCGGCCAGGATCAGGACCACCGGTCCCATGGTCAGCAGGACGGATGTGTTATCGTATCCCCGCTCCAGCATCAGGTAACCGAAGAAGAAGAAGGTGATCACGTTCCAGGGGAAGACGCCGGCGAAGCCCTGCAGGAAGACGAACCACATGGTCTTCTTTTTCAGGGCGTCTTTCAGGGAAGCCCAGTTGAACTTGACCTGACCGATGTCTTCCATGCCATCGAACTCCTCTTCGGATTTGCCGCGCGGCACTTCCTTGATTCCGAAAAAGATGACCGCCGCCATCACCAATCCGAGCGTGCCGGTGATCAGGAAGATCGTTCGCCAGCCTTCCAGGTGGAAGACTTTCCCTTCCAACAGGGGAGCCACCATCAACGCCATGATCATACCGATCAGGTATCCGAGCGGCTGGGCCAGCTGGAGGATGCCGTAGATCTTGCCGCGTGTCTTGGGGCCGAAGTAATCGGCGATCAGGCTGTACATGCCGGGATAGGACGAATCGTCGATGCCGGTGGAGGAACGGGTTGCCAGGAAGGCCGGGTAGGTATGGACGATGGAGCTGATCCAGGTGGTGGCACCCCAGATGAAGGAGGCCAGCGCCAGGAGTTTGGCCCGGGCGTAGCGGTCGTACAGGTATCCCCAGATCGGATAGAAGATTGTCCCGACGATCAGGGCCCCGGTGTTGACCAACCCCCATTGGAGGTCGTTCAGATGGAAGGTTTTACTGACCGGGATCTGCAGCGATCCGATCAGCAGTTTGTCGGTCTGGTGCAGGAGGGTGAATAAAAAGAAAACGACGACAACGAAGAGAGGATAAAGATTACGTTTCTTTTTCATCCGATAGCCTCTTTGTAGGGAAAGATTGTGACCAGTTTACAACAGAACGAGGAGACCGTCAAACGCTATTCTTCCCCATCTGTCATGACAATCCTAATCAAATCTCCGGATAATTATGCTATCATAATCACGGAGGGAGCCATGAACAAATCGCTTAAGTCATTCCTTTTTTGGACGCCCCGCGTCCTCAGCATCCTTTTCATCCTGTTCGTCGGCCTGTTTTCCCTGGATGTGTTCGAGACGAAGGCCGGATTCTGGGCTACGCTGCTCGGTTTCCTCATCCATAACATCCCAACCTTCATTCTGATCGCAGCCCTGATCCTGGCCTGGCGCTGGGAATGGGTCGGGGCGGCCCTGTTCATCGGATTCGGGATCTGGTATATCGCCGCCTCCTGGGGGAGGTTCGACTGGACCGCTCCGCTGCTGCTGGGAGGCATTCCGATCCTGGTCGGGTTGTTCTACCTCGTCAGCTGGGTCTGGCGGAAAAGGATCCGCGAAAAATAATGGATTTCTCCAAGGTTTGTTCGGGGAAAATCCCCTCCCGTATTCGTTAAACGACCCAGCCTTCCACCCCATACACATAGACAAGCAGGATGAATAATGCCAGGGAAAAAGCCACGAAGGCCAGCCGGGTCCACCTGTTCTTGAACAGCTCGGGCAGGCCGATGAAAAGCGGGAAGGCCAGGTAGGCGTGCCGGAAGAGGCTCGGGATGGGCAACGCACATAAATTGAATGAAAAGTCGAGCAGGCTGAGCGCAACGATGACCAGCGAGAATATCCGGTAACTCAGGCGGAGGCGTTTCCAGGCAAGGATCAGGAGCAGGGCGACCAGGAAGTACCCGCCCATGTTGAAGAGGACATTCAGGCGGATCAACGGATTTTGGACCGCCTGGGTAACCGCTTCGGCGAGCACCTGCCAGGGCCATGCGAAGGGACGGGTGACGGCCACTTCGGAGGACTTGGACGATAAGAGCGTGGTAAGGATGAATTTTTGGACGCTGCTCGTATCCGGCGCAACCTTCTCGATCGCAAAAATCCGAAATAACGTCCAGCCTGCCATCGCCAGGGGGATCAGTCCCGCCGCAAGCCAATTCCTTGCCGCCTGCCATGACCAGCGCCGGTTTTCCTTTCCCTGTATCCACAATTCGATGACCATTGGAATGACCAGGAAGATCCCGACCTGCCTGGCGAGCGTTGCCAGGAATCCCATCAGGCCGGCCAGCCACCAGCGTTCCCTGCGCATGAAGTACAGGCTGGCGGTCGCCAGGAAAAGAAAAAGCGGTTCCGGATATGGAATGAAGATAATGAGGGAGATGGGGAAGATCAGCAGGAGCTGCGTCACCCAATTCGCCTGCTCGGAGGGGAGGTCCAGCCTGGCCAGGCGCTCGAAGAGGAGCACGAATCCCAATCCTGCCAGAGTGATGACGATCCACAACCCGACGAACGGATCCACCCCGAAAAGGGTCAAGAAGCGGGCCAGGTAAGGCAGCAGAGGATAATAGGCCAGGGAGCCGTTGGTGGTCTGGTAGCCATTTGCGGCGATCGGCTGGTAGAAATAAATTGCGTCCCAGCGAAAGATTGGATTGATCAGGACCCGCTGCAGGTAGGCGGAAAATGGCTGGCTTGGCGGCCAGAGGGCCATGCTTTTTTCCAGGGCGGAATTCGGAAAGGCTGCCGAGGCGAGCGCGGCCACCAGGTGGCTCAATACCAGGAGGACGAACCAGGTGAGGGCGGGGGCACCCATCCCGGTTGATCCGGCAGCCTTGGGTTCACCTTTTCGCAACATGCTGCGACTTTCCGTCTGAGCGGAAGGATCGGAAGAGACCGAGACTCATTTCCCTGCCTGTCCTTCGCCCGATTTCTTCCTCGGCGCTTTCTTCCCGGCCGTCGATTTCTTCTGCAAGGCTGAAGGTCCCTTGGCGCCCTTCGGAACCTTTTTCGTTGCTGAAGTTCCTTTTGTGGCTTTCCTGGAGGATGGTTTCGAGGCGGTTTTTTTCTTCTTCTCGACCGCCGCTTCGCTTTTTTCCTCCGGCCCGGGCGCGAAAAGTTCCCGATATTTGGCGTCCATGGACGGCACTCCCGCACCGTTCAGGCCCCCGCAGAGCGTCTTCCACTGTTCACCCGAAACGAAGCGCCAGTCCAGGAAGACCTGGCACTGGTAGGCGCCCAGCATGGCGAACAACCCTTGGGCCGCCAGGTCGGCGCACGGGCGGATGTATTCCAACCCGGCGACGTAATCCTTGAAAATCGCATAGCCGTCTGCCGGCAGCCCCAGCCCTTCGGAGAGGGACTTCTGGAGCAGGGTCCCGCTGGTTTTGTCCATGAAAGCGGCGGAGGTCTTGATCCAGCCGCGCGTCTCGGCGTATCTGTTCTGATAGAGTACCAGGCCGCGCTCGCTGCCCGACCGGTTGGAGAAGGCGAAGACGTCCTCGTTGACCTGCCCTTCGGGTGTGAAGAAGTCGTAGAGGCGGAAGTTGTCCACTTCGGCAAAGATGTGCCGGCGGTGGGTCAGCGGGAAGATGCGGTACTCGTGACCGCGCACCAAGCCTTCGTCCACGGCTTCATCCCACCTGGCGCGGCGGTATTCCATGCCGTATTTTTCACGGAAGCCTTCCACCTGTCCGTGGCCGAACATCGGCAGTCCCGGCAGGGTCACCATCAGGGTGCAGACGCCGAAGTATTTGTCGGTCGTGCCGAACTGTTCGGCGGCGGTCTTCTCGTCGGGGTTGTTCATGAAGTTGACGTAGCGCTTGAGGACCTGCGGATCGAACTCGAGGGTATTCTTCATCACTTGGCGGTATTTGGCATTGTCCTCGTCGCGGAGCATGTGCATGAACGCCGAATTGTAGACCCGGTGCATCCCCAGCGTGCGGACGAAGTAGCCTTCCATCATCCAGAAGGCTTCCGCCAGCAGGAGCGTATCCGGGACCTCGGCGGCGACCCGGTCGACCACCTCGCGCCAGAACTCGTTCGGCAGCGCGGCGTCGAACTCGGCCCGGGTCATCCCGTGCTCGGAGCGGGACGGGATGGCCCCGCCGGAGCCCGGCTCGGGAAACCACAGGCGCTGGATGTGCTTCTTGGCGAGGGTCATGGCGGCGTCGAAGCGGATGATCGGGAAATTGCGCGCCACGTGCAGGATGGTCTGGATGACGGCCTCCCGCACCTCGGCCTTGGAATAATCCAGCTGGGCGGTGTCGTTCCAGGGCATGGAGGTGCCGTCGTTGCCGTGGTAGACGTAACGGGCCTCCCCGGTCCAGCGGTCGAGACGTTTGAAGACCACGGCCGCGTCAGTCTTGTCGAAATAGTGGTCCTCCAGGAAAATGCCCACCCGGGGATCGTTGGACAGATCGGCGCCGTTGAAGGAGTAGTTGGGGTAGGGAGAGTAGCGCAGGTCGAGGAACCAATCCGGGTGTTCCACCACCCAGCGCGAATCGATGCCCATGTGGTTGGGAACCATGTCGGCGGAAAGGCGGAGGCCGTGCTGCCAGGCCCGCCAGCGCAGGTTCTGGAGGGCCTCCCAGCCGCCCAGGTCCGCGGCAATGTTGTAGTCCATCAGCGAATAAGCCGAGGCGACCGCATCCGGGTTTCCCATCATCTGTTTCATTTTCTGCGAGGCCAGGCTGCGTTCCCACAGGCCGATCAGCCACAGCCCGGTGATGCCGCGCTTCTGCAACAGGTCAAGCTCTTCGTCAGGAATCTGGTCCAGGTGGACGATGGCGCGCCCGTATTTTTTCGAAAGCTGGTCCAGCCAGACGTACGAGTTCCGGGCGATCAGGACCATGCGCGGCATCCACTCCCTGTCCTGGCTGAAGCGCTCGTATTCGGTGTATTCCTGGCCTGTATAGGTCAGGACGGGCGCCTGTCCCCCGAACCCTCCCGGGCCGGTCTGGCGGATGGCTTCCTCCCGGACGAAGTCGATGCCGCGCAGGACGCGCAGGACGAAGCTTTCGCCGAGCACCTCCCGCCAGCGCATCAGCAGGTACTCGAGTTGGGCCTGGAGCGAATTGGGGGCGCGGCGGATGGGCGCCATCAGGACGTCGAAGAGCGACTCCTTCCCGGACCCGAATCCGGGCTCGGTCGAAAAGAAGGTCTGCATCCCGAGGATGACGGCTTCGTAGGCGGTGGTGCGGCGCAACTCGCCGTCGTCGAAGAGCTCGCGGTAGGGATCCAGGGCCGGGTTGGCATTTGCCAGGGAGAGCAGGAGCATCTCCTCCAGGGCGGACTGGCGGTTCGGGCGGCCGGCCGTTTCCAGATCCAGGTAGCGGGCTGCATCGATCTCCCCGCGGTGGACGGCCAGCGGGGGAAAGTCCTCGACGAACTTCACCAGCGTGGCGTCGGCCTGCAGGCGGACCCGCTCGAAGGCGCGCTGCATGAAGCCCGGATTTTGTTTCTCGTAATGGCGCAGGAGCACGTGCATGATCTCGTCGATCAGGCCCATGGCATTGATATCCGAGGCCGGGACGGGCCGGCCGCGCACGCGGCTGATCTTTTCCGCGAAGCGCCGGGCGGCTCCGTAATCCGCCAGGACGACGTTGCCGTTCAGGGCGAAAAGGCCTTCATCAAATTGATATTTTTGGCGGGCTTTGCGGGAGACGTGGAATTCGAATTCAGGCATTTTGTCCTCAGCGACGAGAAAACGCAGCAATTGCTTCACTAATCATACCCGAAAGCGCCGCATCTGGAATACCGTGTTTCCTTACTGATTTATTTGGAAAATTACCACTTGACGTATCCAAATTTTGGCTTTATCATCGGGAAGTAAGATGCCAGTAAGTTCACGTTGGAAGAGAAAACGATGACCCGAGGTTTCTTCGCCTTGGGTCATTTTTATTCGATCGTCCGATGGAACGACTCTGACACACCATTCTTTTCTTTTGCCATAAGGAGGCAAATCATATGTCTGAACGTATCGTCGGCACGGTCAAGTGGTTCAACGGCAGCAAGGGCTACGGCTTCATCTCCCGCGAGAATGGCCCGGATGTCTTCGTCCACTACTCCGCCATCCAGAGCGAAGGTTTCCGCAACCTGGACGAGGGCCAGAAGGTCGAGTTCGAAGTCACCCAGGGCAACAAGGGCCCGCAGGCTTCCAACGTTACCATCCTGTAATCCCTGACCGAAAAATAAACCTCCCGCTGATTTCAGCGGGAGGTTTGCATTTAACCAGGCTTTGATGTTTTGATTACGGGATCGCTTTGCGGAAAACCCGGTGGTTCTTGTACTCGATGCCGTTCAGGTTCTTCAGGTCGGCGCGCATCTGCTTGGTCGTCTCGGCCACCTGGGTCATCTCGACGAACTGGAACTGCTTGAAATCCAGCATGGTCTTGCCCATTTCATAGTAGAGCAGGGCATTGCCGCCGGTTCCCTGGAATTCGGGCAGCACTCCCATGCCGTTGCCGGAAACGGTTTTGGTGCGTTTCATTTCGAGCAGGAGGTCGACGATCCCGAAGGGGAAGAGGTGGCCCTTGGCCCGTTGCAGGGCGGCCGAGGCATCGGGGAAGGCGAACAGGAAACCGACGATTTCGTCGTCGTGCATGATCAATTTGATCAGGCGGTGGTCGGCAACCATGAAAACGTTCTGGACGGCATAGTCGACATCGCCCTGGGTGAACGGGTAGTATTCCCAGTTCTTGATGAAAGTCTTGTTGTAAGTGCGGCCGATCCGCTGGGCCCAGCTGACGAGTTCCTTCTTGCTTTTGAAGTGCTTGACCCACAAGTTGCCGCGCTTCATGGCCCACTGGGCGATGCGTTCCACCCGCTCGGGGATCTTGAACGCCTCGGCTGGCAGGTAGCAGGAGACGAAGTCCACTTCCTTCTCGAAACCGAGGGCCTCGACCAGCTTGGGATAATAATCGTAGTTGTAATTCATCATCGTCATCATCTGGCGGTGCTCGAACCCTTCCACCAGGATGCCGTACCCGTCGAAAGGTGAAAGTCCTTTCGGTCCGATCAGCGTGTCCAAGCCGTGCTTGCGTGACCAGTCGTAGGCCGCCTCGAACAGGGCGGTGGCGGTCCCCAGGTCGTTCTCGCAATCGAAGAAATAGAATTGGGCTTTCTTGGTCTTGTGGTATTCGTTGAAGAGTTTGTTCTCACCGGCGCAGATGCGTCCGACCACTTCGCCGTCCCGGAGCGCCAGGTAAAAATCGGCGTCCGAGTGCTCGAAGAAGGGATGTTTCTTCCGGTTGAGCGGCAGATAGGCGTCGACGAACAACGGCGAGACCCATTCCGGGCAGTCCTTGTAAAGATCGTAATAATATTGGACGAAGCGTTTCACCTGCTGTTTGTTGTCGGTATCTACCTTTTCGATCGTCAGCATGAGACTCTCCTTGGGGCGGGATGATTGCTTTTCACAGAGTATATAACACAATCGCCAATAACGGATACGAAATGATGCATACTTTTTCCCGAGATCGACGTAAATGAATCAGAAGCACGATCATAGCGCATCGATAGACTGGAGGCTCGTATGTCCGAATTCCGCACCGAAGAATTCCGTGTCAATGGGGAGCAATTGCTCGCCAAGATCAAGGAATTGATCCACGAAGGCAATATCCGCCGGATCATCATCAAGGACAGGGATGGGAAAGTATTGCTGGAATTCCCGCTCACCTTTGGGGTAGTCGGCGCCGTCCTGGCCCCGACGCTTGCGGCGGTCGGGGCTGTCGCTGCCCTGATCGGCGAGGCGACGATCGTGGTCGAAAAGACCAACCCATAGATATTCCGGCTCGTCCGGATTTACGGGTATTTTCGCCGGCCCTGGAGGTTCGATATCCCTCCGGGGCCTTGTCCAATTCCGGCAAGTCCAATCCCTTCCGAGCGGCCCCGTGGGTTATACTTCATCGTGTTGATTCCGAAATGCCTCCCGCTCATCGCCTGGCCTTTGGAGATTCGATAATGTCCTCGATCAATTTCCGCCGCGTCTTTATCATGGCCGCCCTGGGGTCCCTGGTCATTGTTTATTCGTTTCTCTTCCTGCGCCTGCTGGCAACTCCGGCGGAAAATACCGGCTCGGATTTCATTGCCTGGTATGCGGGAGGGCGGGTTGCCGATCTGTGGGGGTCCGCAAACGCTTATGACCTGGACCTCCAACAGGCGATCCAGGCGCAGGTGGTCGGATTCGAGCTGGCGCCCGGCCAGGTGCTGATTTTCAACCATCCGCCTTACCTGGTGCCGCTCCTGGCCCTTTTCATGGATGGGAATTACCTGGCTTCGCTGGGCCGTTATGCGGCCCTGATGGCCCTGGTCTACGCCGCCGGGCTGGCGATTGCTTACTGCCTGATGAGGATGGACGGATGGGAACGCTCCCCTGCATGGCTGCTCGTGGCCGGCCTGGCGACCTTTTATCCGTTGTTCGTCAGCCTGCTCAACACCCAGGATACCGCCCTGATGGTGTTGGGCGGATTCCTTTGGCTGTTTGGGCTTCGGCAGAAAAAGGACCTGCTTGCCGGCCTCGGCCTGGCCCTGACCACTGTCCGCCCACACATCACCCTGTTGCTTGCCCTGCCCTTCCTCTTCCGGCGGCGTGGGGTATTCTGGGGCTTTTGCCTGGCGGCCGTTGGGTTGGCCGGGATCAGCCTGCTCTCCGTCGGGATCGCCGGGGCGGTGGCATATGTGCACATCCTGCTGATTTCCGCCGGCGGGCAGTGGTTCGGGATGCACGAGAACGCCATGGTCAACCTGGTCGGGCTGTTGACCCGCCTCTTCCCGGCGGACGGGAATCTGATTCGCTGGATCGGCTGGGGGACATATTTTGCCTGCATCGTTTCATTCTGCGTTGTCTGGGGCCGGACACGAGAGCTGGACGACCGGCATTTCGCCCTCCTGATCGTCTGCGGGCTCTTTTTCGTCCCGCATTTGCATTACCATGACCTGGCGCTCTTGCTCGTGCCGCTCCTGCTGGTCCTGCTCCAATCCGTCAAACGCGGTCATCTCGAACCGGGCGAAGCGGCCCTCGTTCCACTGGCGGCCTCACTGGTCCTGCTGGTGGGCGGACTGGCGCCTTTCCTGAAATACGAACTCCCGTACCTGTTGATGATCTGGCTGGTGCTCGGCATGTGGGCGCCGGCCCGGGCTTTTTTCTGGCACAAGAGAGGAGAAGTGGCTGCATGAAATCGTACCGCAAGGAGCTGTGGTTCAACGTCCCCAACCGGCGGGGATTCGTCAACATCACCGGGGAGGTGGAGAAAGCCCTGGCCGAGAGCGGCGTCCGGGAGGGATTCGTCCTGGTGAACGCCATGCACATCACCGCCTCCGTCTTCATCAACGACAATGAGTCCGGCCTCCTGCACGACTACGAGGAATGGCTGGAAGGATTGGCCCCGCACGAACCGGTCGAAAAGTACTGGCACAACCGGACCGGCGAGGACAACGCCGATGCGCACATCAAGCGCCAGGTGATGGGCCGGGAAGTGGTCGTCGCGATCACCGAGGGCCGCCTGGATTTCGGTCCCTGGGAGCAGATCTTCTACGGCGAATTCGACGGGCGCAGGCGCAAGCGCGTCCTTGTCAAGGTCATCGGGGATTAACGGCCGCGGCCTCGCGAAGCCGGGCACGTCCGGCCGTACCCATTTCGGAAGTTTCCGGCAATCCAAAGAAAGGCCTCCTAGTGGAAAATTGACCAGGAGGCCTTTTTACTGCTTGGATCGACGATCGGTTATCTGCGCACGACGATGATCCCGCCGCCGAGCGTCTGTTCGCTGCGGTTGTCGTAGATCACATTCTCTGCCCCGCCGGCTCCGACCGACCAGATCTTGATCCGGAATGTATCCGGATGGTCGTCGGAAGCCCAGATCATGAACTGGACCGTTCCACCGGTTTTCAGCGTTCCCTGTCCCTTGATGGTGACGTCGCTCGAGCAGCGGCGGAGGAACCAGCAGAGGAAGCTGTTATCCCGGTCGACGATCATCCAGTCCAGGCCGGTGCTGCGGAAGTCCAGGGCGGCCGATTGCAGCCGGAAGTTGACGTTCCCGTCGGGAGTGGTTGCGCCTTTTTTGTATCTGACATCGAAATCGAAGAAGGCTTTTCCCTTGAGGGTCGGATTGGCCAGGTAGGCGCCTGCCGGCGAGTTGATCCACCCGTCGCCGGTAGCGGAACCGCCGTTGGGGTTGTAAACGATCACGCTGCTGAAGGTCGCCTGGCTCGAACCGCCGTCCTTGTCTTTGACCGTCAGGGTCAGGACATACAGGCCGGCTCCATGGTAGGTATGGCTGCCGGCGGCTGCGCCGGATCCGTTGCTCTCACTGACCGTCCCGGCGGAGCTTGAGCCGTCTCCCCAATTCCATACGGCCGTGTGGGTATCCAGCACACCGGGATCGGTGAAGCTCGCGCTCGCGTTCACGGGCGAATTGACCGGGACCGGGCTCGTCGGCGCAGTGATCGGCCCCAGGCTCGGGGCGACGTTGTTGATTGCCACCGCGGCGCTGTACTCGCTCATGCCGCCGTCCTTGTCCATGATCTTGCCTCGGACGGTCAGGCCGGGGTTGTCGAGCGCAGAGCAGGAGGCTGAAGCCGCCATCCCAAAAGCGGAATATCCGAAGCCGCAGTCGAACGCATACTGGAAACCGGCTGCCTTATCGGCTTGGGAGGGATCCAGGGCGCCCGTCAGGGCGACCGTGAATGCATCGCCTTCGTTGAGAGTCGACGGCGCAGTAAAAGTTGCGGTCGGGGCGACATTGGTGACCGTCACGACGGTGGTGTATTCGGTATACCCGTCGTCCTTGTCGATCACCCGTCCCCGGACGGTCTGGGTGGCTGGGCCGTCGTCGAAGAGACAGCCCGTGCTGGGGCTGGTGTTGCTGGTCGCATAGGTCACGGCGCTCAATGAGCTGCCGTCGCAGGAAACTGCATAGTGCAGGCCGGCTGCCAGGTCGACCGCCGAAGGATCGGCGGGACCTGTGAACGTGATCGTGACCAGTCCGCCTTCGGCGACGGGACCGTTATTCCCCAGGCTGGCGGTCGGAGGCAGGTTGTTGACCGTGACGGTCGTCGAAGCGACCGTGGTGAGGCCGCCGCTGTCTTTCGCCTGCACGTTGATCGTCTGCGTTATGGGCCCGTCGGGGGCGGTGAAGACCACACTCTGGCCGGGCGTCTCGAAGGTGCCGTTATTGTCCAGGTCCCAGGCGTAGGTGAGCGGACCGCCTTCCGGATCGCTCCCCGTGGCCGAGACGGTCAGGCTGGACCCTTCATCCACTGTATAGGGACCGCCCGCATCCACGACCGGCGGGTCGTTGATCCCAAAGACGGCAACGTTGGGATCGTGATCGCTCGTGCCGCGGGCCACATCGCCGGAGTAGTCTGCCGGGAAGTCGCTGTTGATGTGGGCGAAGCGGTACTGCTGCAGGTCGGCGAGCATCGGCTGGTTGACGTACATCTGGTCGATGGTCTGGGCCATGCCGAGATAGACGTAGCTGTAAGCGGATTCAGGCGCCTGGGCCAGCAGCACTTCCCAGAGGTTCTTCAACCCAAGGCTCGGGTCGTAAAGAGCGGCGAGCTGGTCGCTCGAACCGGGCTGGCCGATGGGCGCGAATGGATCGTCGGGGCGGGTGTAGACATTCAGGTCGCCGCCGAGGACGATGCGGGCGTTCGGGTTGGCGGCCTGGAGGAAAGCCACCAGGGCGGCGTTGTACATGGCCTGCTCGGTGCGATGGCCGACGCAGGTATCCGGGCCGCTCTTGAAGTGGTTGTCGATCACGTAGACGTCGCGATGGCTGCCGACGCCGATGCTCGAGCTGTAGATGCGGAAGAGGGCGATGTCGGGAGCGCGCGGGAAGACCCAATTGGTCTCGCAGGCTGTCACGCCGGCCGGCAGGACCGCGTTCAGGGTCTTCGGGTTGGAAACGTCGCTGTCGTAAGGCACGGCCGTGAAACCGGGGATCGCCGGACTGCTTCCCAGGATGGGGTCGCCGGCGGGCGGCAGGAGCTCCACGCGGTCGGTGCGGTACAGGAAGGATGGGGCGATGCCGCGCAGGTCGGAGCTGTTGCGGTCGAAGGCGGCATCGTAGGCCGGGCCGCCCAGGCTGGCGATCTTGAGGGCCAGTTCCTGGAGCACGTCCGGCTTGCCGTCGGCGTTATCGGTCGTCCCGCAGGTCAGGGCGCCGTCCGTGACGGTGCAGATGTCCTGGTTTTCGACCTCCTGGACCATGAGAATGTCCGGGCTGTGCAGGTCGTTGTTGATCTCCAGGGCGATGTCGTTCAGGCGGGCCTGGTAGTCGGCGTCGCTGGCCGGGACGTAATCGTAGGGAGGCGTGACGGCCGCGATGAACGGGGCCACCAGCGGGCAGCCGGAGTTGCCCGGGAAATCGCAACCCGAGAAGGGATTGTCCCGGTAGTCGTACAGGTTCTCCAGGTTGTAGTCGGCGATGCTATAGGCTACGCTGCGGTCGAACGCCTGGGGTGGATTGTTCGCGGCGGGGTCGGGGCCCTCGTTGAATTCGGGTTGGGCCGTGATCTCGATCCGGTATTTGCTGAAGGTGTAGTTGACGCCCCCGGCCGGTGCATTGGTCAGGGTGTCGAAGGTCCGGGCCGGCGCGATCAAGGCCTGGGCGTCCCCGGCCAGCGCCTTGATCCCCAGGCTGCCCATCAGGATGCGATAGCCGTTGCCGTCCCAATTCGCCGGGTCGTAATTATCGTCCAGCGGATGGGCGTCCCGGAAGGCCCGTTGGGCGTAGGGATTGCTGCGGGCGGCGACCGTGCTGTCGGGCCGGGTCACCCAGATCTCGGCATCCGCCGGGCTGAAGACGTTCCGGCCGCCCAGGACGAGGCTGTCCTGCGGGACCTGGACGCGCATTCCCTGGAGCCGTTCCCAGTAGCGGTTGGCATCCGCCAGACTGACCGGCGGATTCGCCACGACGGGCGGAACCTCCGCCTCGATGTCCACACCGCTGCGGGCGATCGAGACGACCTGGAACGGGCTCACCAGCTCGGTCATGTTGTAGTACTCGCTGACCTTGCCGGTCAGGATGATCTCGTCCCCGACCGCCGGCGTGTAAGGCCCGCCGGGACCGCTCAAGGTGGTGGCGGTGTTCATGAAAACGAAAAGGCCGTCGGAGGTGTTCTGGTCCGTGTCCGCTGTCGCGGCCGTATTCTGGATGAAGAAGCCTTTGTATGAATTGGTGGAACCCGTGATTGCCTGGAGGGTCTTTTCGTAGATGACGCCCTTGATCGTCACGGACTGGCCCACGAATGGTGACGTATGAGCGGCCCCGTCGTCCGTATTTTGAACGGCGCCGTTCACCGTTCCGATGGGGAGGATGACGGTGACGCCCAGCCCGATCGCGGCGCTGCCGGTGCGGGCCTGGCCATCGGTGATGGAACAGGCCAGGCTCTTCGAGCCGCCGGTCGTGCTCCCGGCGACAGTCGTCGCAAAGGAGAAGGTGTTGTCCCCGGCCGTCCCATCGCCGTTCGTGCCGTCGTCGAAGAAGGCCTGGGAGGCCGACCCGCCGATGGCGCTCAGGTCGCAGGTCACGGCCAGGCCCGTGCTGACGGGATTGGCGCCCGGCGTGACCGCCACCGTCAATAAAGTGGGGTCGCCGGCGAAGAGTGTGGCGGGGGAGGCCGCCCCGATCCCGGAAGGATTGGTCGGACCGGAACAGAAGTGCGCCGGGGAGACGCTGTTGCGCATCACCAGGGCGCTGCCAGTGGCGACGTCGAAATCGGCATTGTTGTTGTCAGTATCCTGGCACCCGGACTGTTTGCGGATGCCGCCCTGCTGGTTGGTCAGGCCGACGCCGTTGTTGACGGTCGTCCCGCCCTCGCCGTTGTTGGCCGCACCGAAGGACACCGAATCCACGATACGGGAATCCGGGAGCGTACATGGGGTGGCCGTGGCGCCGCAGCCCAACGCAGTCGTGACGTTTGCCAGGGCGACCTTGCCGCTGGCCTGGGCCAGGTTCAGGTTGCCAGTGGTGAGGTCGGGGGTCACCGGGAAGGCGATCCCGGCCGTCCCGGCGCTGCCCAGCTGGACGAACAGGTACTTTCCGGGCTGGAGCGCCGTTCCGGCGGGAAAGGCGTAAATGTTGCTTCCGCTGCTGCCGAAGTTGCCTGTGGACGATCCGTATTGGAGCGACCAGCCGCTGATATCGACCGGCGCCGCCCCCAGGTTGAACAGTTCGACGTAATCGTACTTGTAGTAGCCCGATCCGCCTCCGCCCCCGTAGACCTGGCTGATGACGATATTGGCTGATACTGCCTGGGCCTTGAGCAGTTGACCCGGCAGCAGGCTGACGACCACTGCCAGGCTGAGAGCAATCGCAAAGAGATTCAGAGCATTTCGCTTCATTGCATCCTCCTGATGATAGTAAGCGTATTGGAAATCACTGCGATGTTGGTGAATTGTGTTTTGAGCGTTATGGTCCAGAACCCTCCTTGGTGCCCATGTTTTTCGGGGGATCTCCCGCTTCTGTACAGAAGTTTCAGGGGAGGCCGCTGATCCTATTTCCTGGATTTATTATGGAACAACCCGGGGCCAGATTCAAGGGGGTAATTTGTCCTTTTTCCCGCTTCGCCGGTTGTTTCGCCCTCGAATTCCATGTATACTGATTTCTGTGTTCGAGCGCGCCCGCAATCGGCCCGGGGAAGGAGAAGGATGCCTTTCCCGGATGGGTTCGCCGGAGCACAGAGGAGACACCATGAAGCGCCTGCGCTGGTACGATTACATCACCATCAACATCTTCTGGCTGGGGCTCAATATCCGCAATACTGCCCTCGGCTCCATCTTCATGCCCTACCTGGTGGCGCTTTTTGCCCCGGAGGCGGTCAAGAACACTGCCCTGGGCGCCATGCGCTCGGCGGGACTGGTGATCGCCATGCTGGTCCAGCCAGCAGCCGGGATGATCAGCGACCGGTCGATGTCCCGCTTCGGCCGGCGCCGGCCCTACATCCTGATCGGGGCGCTCTTCGACTGCCTCTTCCTGGCCTTCATCGCCCTGTCCTGGAATTACTGGGCCTTGCTGGTCTCGGTGCTCCTGATCCAATTCTCTTCGAATATTTCCCACGGACCCTTGCAGGGTCTCATCCCGGACTTGGTCCCCGAGGACCAGCGCGGCCGGGCCTCGGCGCTCAAATCCGTGATGGAGCTCCTGCCGATCATCCTGGTCGGGCTGACGATCGCCAAGCTGGTCGGCGCAGGACACCTGGATTGGGCGATCTTCGCCACGGGCGCTTCGCTGTTGGCCGTGACTTTGATTACGGTATTGTTCGTCAAGGAAACGCCGCTCGAGGAGAAGGTCACGGCGCCCTTCTGGCCGCCCATGCTGCGGGTGCTGGGCATGCTGGCCGGGATCCTGATCGGCGGGCTGGCCGGTCTGCTCGGCGGGGGCCTGGTCGGTGGATTGGCCGGTCTGCTCGCCCTGGCGCTGGCCGGGAAGACGGTCGCCCTGCCGGTTGCCGCCGGGGTGGGCGGAGGCGTGGCGATGATCGTGGCGGTGGTGGCCGGCGTCTGGTCCGGGGCGTACGCCACCCTGGGCGAGGACGCCCGCCGCCGGTCCTCGTTCACCTGGTGGATCGCCAACCGGCTGATGTTCCTGGCGGCCGCCACCTCGCTGCAGGGATCGATCTTCTATTTCGTGATGTACGCCTTCAAGCTGACCAGTAACGCCGCCTCCAACCTGACCGGCACGCTGACGGCGGTCATCGGGGTCTTCATCCTGTTGAGCGCCCTGGCGAGTGGCTGGCTGTCGGACCGGGTGGGGCGGACCCGGCTGGTCCTGTGGAGCGGGATCGTGGCCGCTATCGGCAACGGCTTGCTGCTGGCGACCATCTGGCTGCCCAGCCTGGTCATCGTCTATATTGCCGGGACGATCATCGGCGTGGCCACCGGCCTGTTCATGACCGCCAACTGGGCCCTCGGCACCGACCTGGTCCCGGACGCCGAGGCGGGCCGCTACCTGGGCGTCTCGAACCTGGCCGGGGCCGGCGCAGGCATCATCGGCGCGGGCATCGGCGGACTGGTGGCGGATTACATCAATCATTTTTACATGGGGCTGGGGTATTTCGCCGTCTTCGCCGCTTACGCGGTCCTGTTCGCCCTGAGCGCGGTCTGTCTGCTGGGGGTGAAGACGGATAAATTGTAGGGGCAGATCGCGATCCGCCCCTACAATTCAATTCTCGGGTGCATCTTCCTCGTTGATCATCACCTTGAAGGCCTCAGCGTACTTGATGCGCTTCTTTTTGCCCTCCCCCCGGGCCCATTCCTTGATCATCTTTTCCGGGTCCCACTCGCCCAATTGGGAGGCATGTTTTCTCAGGGCGGCGATCTTGGTCTCGATCGTGGCCGTAATGTCCACGACCGTGTCACCGTGGTCCGCCCCGTGGACGTAGACCCGCTTGACCTTATGGGGCGCGTAGCCTTTCTTGAGCAGGTCGGTGAAGATCAGGCGGGTTTCCGACGATGGAAAGACCGCATACAGGGCGGCCTGGGCGCCGGCTCGGTGATCGGGGTGGTTGATGTAGCCGTTGCCGTAGAAGACGCCCTGCGGATCGCCGATCACGACCGCCTCGGGCTTGTATTTGCGGATCAGGCGGGTCAGCTCCTTGCGCAGGGCCAGGGTCGGCTCGAGCTCGCCGTCGGGATAGCCCAGGAAGACGGTCTCCTGGATGCCCAGGACGGCGTTGGCGGCCTTCTGTTCGGCCTCGCGCAGCTTGGCCAGCTTGGGTTTGTACTTGGCGTCCTTGGCCGGATCGTTGGACCCGGCATCCCCGCTGGTGATGATGACCGAGATGACCTGGCACCCGGCGGCGGCCCACTTGGCCAGGGTCCCGGCGACGGTGAACTCCTGGTCGTCGGGGTGGGCCTGGATGGACATGGCGATCCTGGGAAGGTATTCTGGTTTCTTGGGCATGAAATTCTCCTAGAGGACATCCGAAGTCTGTCAGACTTCGGATGTCTCATAACTTGTACGATACCTTCCACTCGGGAACAGTCATCACCGGGGCGGCCTGGACCTTGCCCTTGTTCCCGCCGTAGAGCTTCTCGGCGGTGTGCCAGCATAGATCCGCCCGGGCTTTTTCGCTCAGCCGGTCGAGGAAGGTGTCGTAGCGCGCCAGCTCGGGGCCGAGCCGCTCGAAGCGGGTCACCAGGTCCGAGCCCAGGCAGATCCGGTCGGAGTACTTCTCGGTCAAGGCCAGCCAGTCCGGGTCGGGCTTGCCTTCCGGGCAGATGACCACGTCGTAGATGATCCACGAATAATCCACGTACAGGTTGGGGTACTGGGCCAGCAGCCGGTCGACCATCTGGTAGTAGAAGGGGACGTTGACCCGCCGCGACATGCCGCAGTGGGCGAAGACGATCCGGGTGCGGGGGAACTCGGCTACGGCTTCCTCCAGCTCCCACAGGAAGACCGGATGGTCGTTCTTTGTCACCGAGGTGACGTTGTGGTGGAGCAGGACTGGCAGGTCGTGGTCCGCGCCGAACTGGTAGATCGGCCAGAGGGCTTTGTGATTGGCCCGAGCGTTCTCGCCGTAGGTGAAAGCGGTCAGGTCGTCGTGGCGCAGGAGCATCTCACCGATGCCGCTCCAGACGTCGGGGTACTGGGCGTACAGGCGCTCGACATGGCGGATGGCATAGCCGTCGACCGGGTTGAAGCCGCAGATGAGCGGGTAGAGGCGTTCCTGCCCGGCGGCCGGCAGGGAACGCACCATCTCGGCCACGATCACGTCGGTGTAACCGTAATAATAGCAGGGTGAATCGCTGGCCAGGTAATAGTCCGGCGCTTCCCGGTCGTAGGCGGCCCACATCTTGCTGACCGGCAGCCCGAAGATGACCGCCTTGCCGACGTTGGCCTGGTCCATGTAATGCAGGAGGGCTTCGCCGCCCGGGGTCTCCTGGATGAAGTTGACCACGTGCAGGTGGGCGTCGATCAGCTTGTACTTGCTGCCCTTGAGAGGGGTCAGCGACCCGGGCTTCTTGCCATCCCGGGTCCAGGTGGGAATCTGTTCATGCGGCATGGGATTTGCCTCCCTTCGATTTCAGCCCGAGCAGGCGGATGAGCGTTTCCGCTTCGGCGGGTTCGAGACGTTGGTAGAGATAAGTCCAATCGTGGGCGTTGCCGATCAGGCTGGCCAGCTGGGCGCGATTGTAGTGCTTGAGCAGACGCTCGCTGACAGCGGCCGGCAGGGCCCGCAGCAAGGCGGCCAGGTCGCGCCCATTCCGGACCAGGCCGAGGGCGAACTCCCAGCCGAGTTGGTCGATCAGCTTCTCTTGCAGGGCGTTGTCCAGGCTGCGCAGCAGGGCGGCCAGGTCGTCGGCGTTGCGCAGGAGCCGGCGAATGTAGTCCAGGCCGAGCAGGTCGAGCGCCAGCTGGTCGGTCTGGCCGTAAACCCACTCCAGGACCTCGGCCGCCTCGGGGGCGGTCAGCAGCAGGGCGCGCAGCCCGTCCGGACCGAGCATCTTGAGCAGGGCGATCTCGACTTTTTCTTCAGCCAGGGTCGCCAACAGGTCGCGCATGTGGGCGGCGTCCTCCAGGATCCCGGCCAGGTCCGGGCCAAGGGCTTCGATCAGGAAAACCTGGTCGTCGGGGGAGAGCGACTTCATGACAGCCATAAAATCCTTGGCACGTGGGATGACGCGTGCCAGGTGCGGCTGGAGTTGGGTCAGGACCTGGCGGTCGCGCTGACCCTGGAGTACGTCCAGGGCCACCGAGAGCTCGGCGGCCGTGCCAATCCAGACGGATTCACCGTCGATGGTGATGGGATATTTGGACATGGGACCTCCTAATTGGCCCGATTTTACCCGAGGAAGGGGACGGAATCAGGAGGGCCATCCTTCCTATCCTTGAGATAAAAGACATCCGGACCCAGGGTGGAATCGAATGTCTGCTGGTCAGGCTTATTCATGAAGTGTTTCGACTGCGTGTGATTATTTCCAAGAAGGCTGTCTGGATAGCCTAATAACCACATTCAGGCACGTCGAATGAAATTTGTTCTTCCTGTTTGAGCGTTTCCAGCAGGGCCTCCACCTGTTCGGCCTTGGCCTTCGATCCCCATATCTCGACCAGCTTGGCGTTGGGAGCTGCGGCGACCTTCAGGGGAGGGATCGTGCTCCGGTAGAGCTGTCGGATGGATTGTTCGTCCAGGCTGAAGAAGAGCAGGGTCATCTTTCTCGCCAGGATGCCCTTGCAGGCGTTGACCAGATCCGTGCCGCTGGCGGTTTTGACGCTCTCGAGCTGTGAATTCAAACCGTCCGTAAGGTCGCTGGACGATTTATCGACTAAGTATCCGGGATCGTGCACGCCAAGACGATCATAGACATAATTCATGATCATTCCGTGAAATATGTGCTGGTCGAGGGCGCCGGCACAGGTGCTGGCGGAATGCAGGAGTTCATGCACATCGTAGCGATGGGGCAGATCTATGCTGTACCTCCGATTTAAAGTGATCGTGTCGCCGGCGCTGATCCCGCCGCCTCCTTGGACCGGGTCGGTGTCCAGGATGATATAGTGTATGCTCTGGTAGCATTTCGAAAGGGATACACCCGTGACCTCCCTCAGGATCGGATAGACCTGATCGCGCGTCGTCGCAATGAATGCATCGCAATCCGCCTGGCGGGAGGCGGGCAAGGCCTTGCAATCGATCGTAAAGGGCAGGTCAGATTGGAGAAACGTCGGGCTTGGCGTCCCGGTGGGGGCGGGGGGGTGCGTCGGGAGCGGCTCTTCGGTGGAGGTCGGAGTTTCCAAGGACGAGTCCGGGACGGAGACCTTGCTCGGCAGATTGCAGGCCAGAGCCATCAGGATGAAAATGAAAAATGGAATGATTTTTTTCTTCATGGCCACCTCCTTACTCGATCGTCCATGCGTTGAAAGAAAATTGCGACCAACTCTCCATTCCCGCTCGTTTGTCGTACTAGAAAGAGTATATATCCAAACGGAATTTTCCACCTGCAAATCATGAGAGCCATCCCGGCCAGCAGGTGACATCTGCCAGATACCCTGCCGCCTTCAACCGGAGTACAATCAGGTTGTCTTACATCTTTACCACAAGGAGAATTCCATGACCATCGTCCTCGACGGTTCGTCCCTCACGATCGAAAAGCTCGTCGCCATTGCCCGCAACAACGAAAAAGTGGAGCTGGCCTCGGCCGCCCTCAAGCGCATCAAGGTCTGCCGGGCGATGCTGGAGGAGAAGCTGGCCGCCCACGAGACCATGTACGGCACCAACACCGGGATCGGCGAGTTCTCGGAGAAGATCCTGAACGACGAGCAGGTCAAAGAATTCCAGAAGTACCTGATCTACAACCACGCCGCCGGGATCGGCGACCCGGTCCCGGTCGAGCAGGTCCGGGCGGCGCTGGCGGGCCGGATCAACGTCCATGCCCACGGCAACTCGGGCTGCCGGCCGGAGATCACCCAGACCTTCGTCGAGATGCTCAACAAGGGCGTCACCCCGGTGGTCTGTCAGAAGGGCTCCGTCGGGGCATCCGGCGACCTGGCGCCGATGGCGCAGGCGGCATTGTTGTTGATGGGCGAAGGGGAAGCCTTCTATCAGGGCGAGCGCCTGCCCGGCAGGGCGGCCATGGATAAAGCCGGCATCCCGATCCCTGGGCTGCAGGCCCGCGACGGCCTGGCCGCCATCAACGGGTCCAACTTGTTGACGGCCATGTCGGCGCTGCACATCCACGACATGGAGCGCTTCCTCAAGCAGGCCGAGATCGCTGCGGCCATGTCGATCGAGGCGCTTTTGGGAAACCTGAAACCTTACAACACCAAGCTCCATGAGCTGCGCGGCTTCAGGGGCGCCATCGCCTCGGCGGCCAACATCCGCAAGCTGGTGGCCGGCTCCGACCTGACCACCGGGAAGATGAAGACCAAGGTCCAGGACGCCTACTCGATGCGTTCCACCCCGCAGGTGATCGGGGCGGCCAGGGACGCGGTCGCTTACGCCCGCTCGCAGGTCGAGATCGAGCTGAACGGGGTGGGCGACAACCCGATCTTCGTCCCGGAGGAAAAGCTGACCCTGACGGGCGCCAACTTCCAGGGCAGTCCCGTCGCCCTGCCGATGGACATGGCCGGGATCGCCATCACGATGGTCTGCGTCCTGGCCGAGCGCCGCCTGAACCGCCTGACCAACCCGGCCCTCTCCCAGGGCCTGCCGGACTTCCTGGCCCACGAGCCGGGCTTCTACTCCGGCCTGATGCTCTCCCAGTACACCGCCGACCATTTGATCGTCGAGCAGCGCATCCTGTCGACCCCCGCTTCGATCCAGTCCATCCCGGCAGCCGCCGACCAGGAGGACTTCGTCTCGATGGGTATGAACACCGCCATCAAGAATGGGCAGATCCTTGATAACGCCTATGGTGTGCTCGGGATCGAGTTCATGGCCGCCGCCCAGGCCCTGGACTTCCGCCAGTTCACCCCCGGGAAAGGCACCCAGAAGGCCCGGGAGGTCATCCGCAGGCGCGTCGCCCACCTGGAAGTGGACCGGCCGCTCTATCCCGACCACAATGCGATGAAAGCACTGGTAAAATCAGGGGAAATCCTCCAGGCGGTCGAAGCGGAAGTGGGCGCGCTGGAATAACCGGGCTCAGCCTCTTCACGATCATTCGTTCAAGCTGATCATCGCCAATCCGTGAAAAATGATTGGCGATGATTGGCAGATTCTGCGGGAACCAGGAGAGGGACCATGATCCTCAGCCAAGTCAGCTTTTTCTCCGACATACTCACCCTGCGCTGCACGATGAACGTGATCCTGCCGCAGCGGAACATTTCCAATCCGCAGGCCAGGGTCCTGCCACCGTTCCGGGTGCTTTACCTCCTCCACGGACACTCCGACGACCATACTGCCTGGCAGCGCTGGACCTCCATCGAGCGCTATGTCGAAGGCCTCAACTTGGCGGTGATCATGCCGGCCGTCCACAACAGCTTCTACACCGACATGGCCCACGGCGGGAAGTACTTCACCTTCATGACCGCGGAGCTCCCGGAAGTGGTCCATGGCCTGTTCCCACTCTCGACCGAACGGGCCGACACCTTCGTGGCCGGCCTGTCGATGGGCGGGTACGGCGCATTCAAGCTGGCCCTCTCCCGCCCGGACCTGTACGCGGCCGCCGCCAGCCTCTCGGGGGCGGTCGACATCTGCGAGGTGGTCAAGGGCCACGGCGACCCGAACGACCGGGCCTGGTCGGAAGCGATGTCCAATGTCTTCGGTGACCTGGGAAAGGTCAAGGACAGCCCGCATGACCTGTTCCGGCTTGCAACGGATGTCGCCAAAGCCGGGACGAAGCCCCGCCTGTTCCAGTTCTGCGGCGTCGACGACTTCCTCTACACCGACAATATCCGCTTCCGCGACTTCGTCAAGCCCCTCGGCTTCGATTACACCTACCTGGAAGGCCCCGGCGACCACACCTGGGGGTACTGGGACGCCGCCATCCAGAAAGTCCTGGCCTGGCTGGAGCTCAAATGAAAAAACTGACCTTCCTGACCCGCACGTCCATCCTGCTCTTCTTCCTCTTCGGCCTGGACAAGGCCCTGGCCTTCCTGCGCTCCATCATCGTTACCCGCCAGTTCCAGCTATCCGCCCAGTTCGATGCCTTCAACTCCGCCAACAACCTCCCGGACCTGCTCTATGCCCTGATCTCCGGCGGGACCCTGGCGATGGCCCTGATCCCGGTCTTGACCGAGACGCTGGACAAGGAGGACCGCCGGGCGCTTTGGGACGTCTTCTCGCGCATCGCCAACCTGTTCTTCCTGACCGCAGCGGGCGTGGCGGCCCTGATCGCCATCTTTGCCAAGCCGATCGTCGAATCGCAGATCGGGATCGTGCCTGGTTTCACTCCCGAGCAACACCTCCTGGTGGCGAACCTGATGCGCCTTAACCTGATCGCCACGCTCATCTTTGCCATCAGCGGGCTGGTCATGTCGGGCCTGCAGGCCAACCAGCACTTCGTCTTCCCGGCCCTCGCCCCGGTGCTCTACAACGTCGGGCAGATCTTCGGGGCGCTGGTGCTGGCCCCGACCAAGCCCTACTCGTTCGGTCCGATCACCCTGCCGGCCTTCGGCCTGGGAATCCACGGGCTGGTTTACGGGGTGATCATCGGGGCCGTCCTCCATTTGTCCATCCAGATCCCCGGGCTGGTCAAATACCAATTCCACTGGATCCCCTCGATCGATCTGAAAGACAGGCGGGTCCGCCAAGTCCTCAAGCTGATCGGGCCGCGCCTGATCACCATGTTCTTCATCCAGGCGACCTTCATCGCCCGCGACAACCTGGCTTCCCGGCTGCCGGGGGCGGGGGCCATCTCGGCCCTGGCGATTGGCTGGATGATTATGCAGGTCCCGGAAACGTTGATCGGGACGGCCATCGGGACGGCCCTCCTGCCGACCATCTCCGGGCAGGCCGCGGAATCCGATTGGGAGGCGTTCCGGGGGACCATCGAGCGGGCGGTGCGCGTGCTGGTGGCGGTCTGCCTGCCGGTGACGGCCATCCTGGCAGCGGTCATCCACCCGCTCGTCCGGACCGTCTTCGGCCTGGACGCGGCCGGCACCACCCTGCTGACCTGGACGGTGCGGGTCTATCTGCTCGCCCTGACGGGTGAATCGGTCTTGGAAGTGGCCGCCCGGGCCTTCTACGCCCGCCAGGATGCCCTGCGTCCGCTGGCGGCGTCCTTCATCAACACCACTCTTTTCATCGGCGGCGGGGCGTTGATCCTGCTGCGCTTCCCCGGCCTGGGCGCCCCTGGGATCGCCCTGATCGAGCTGGCGTTCACCATCGAAGCGACGATCCTGCTCGTCTGGTTGAATCGACTGTTGCCCGCACCCGTCCGGTTGGGCTCCTCCCTCTGGCGCGGCCTGGCAGCCGCCCTGATCGGCGGAGCAGCGGCGTACGGCCTGGCCCTCGAACTGCCTCTCTCGGCCACGCTTTCCTCGCTGGTGGCCCTGCCGCTCGGGACGCTGGTCGCTTTGCCGTTCATCTGGAAGGAAGTCCGCCTGCTTTTCCGCCTGTGAACTTGGAGTATAATCGCCGCCATGTCCGATTCTGATACGAAAGATACCCAACCTACGCCGGCAACCGCCGCAACCCAGGTCAACCCCCCGGTCCAGGCCGGGCCGAAGAAGAATTTCCCGCGCTGGCTGCCCCCGGCGATCTTCGTCCTGCTGATCGTAATCGGCCTGCTGGCCGGGTATGGATCCGGCATGGGCCAGCGTTTCGCCGCCCAAAATACCGTCGTCGCCGGCCAGAACCTGGAACAGTACCAGCTCGGCATGCAGGCTTTGCAGGCCGGCGAGTACGATATTGCCAAACAGCATTTCGATTCGATCATCCAGACCGATCCGAATTTCCCGGGGATCAAGGACGCCTACGCCGAGCTGCTCGTGCGCATGCAGGTTTCCCCGACGCCGCTCTTCACTCCGACCTCGCTCTACACTGCCACCCCGGATACCCGCAGCTCGGACCAGATCTTCCAGCGCGCCCAGGATTCGCTCAACGCCGGCAACTGGGACGACGCCCTTGCCAACCTGGATATCCTGCGCAAGAACGCGCCGGATTACCAGACCGCCCAGGTGGATGGGATGTACTACATGGCCCTGCGCCAGCGCGGCATGAGCAAGATTTCCAATACGGATTGCAAGAATATCAACCTGGAGGGCGGCATCTACGACCTGACCCTGGCAGAACGCTTCGTAGGGACCGGGAACCTGGACTCGACGGCCGAAGCCTACCGCACCTGGGCGAGAATGTACATCGTCGGCTCCAGCTTCTGGGGCCTCGACTGGGCCCAGGCGCAGAACTACTTCTCCCAGGTGATGAACGCCCTGCCCAACCTGTCCGATTCTTCCTGCAAGACCGCCACCCAGCGCTGGCGCGACGCGACCATCCAGTATGCCGAACAGCTCGCCTCCCAGGGGAAGATTTGCCAGGCCAAGGACCAGTTCGACGCCGCCTTCCGCGTCGGCGGCCCCGCGGACCAGGGAGTTTATCCGACCGCCACGGCGGTCGACTATCAATGCACCGGCGGGAACAGCGGTGGGGGCGGTTCCAGCGCTGACACGGCCACACCCGGCGGCGAAACGCCCACCAGCGAAGCTCCAACGGCGACGGAGCCACCTACGGCGACCAACCCATAGGTGGATTAGATAAAAAATAAGTGCGACGGGTCTCCTGTCGCACTTTTCTTTTCCATACGAGGTGAACATGGATGCTTATCTGGATCTCGCCCGGCAGGGGAAGAATGCCTGGTGGCGCTACACCCTGGGAGTATTGCTTATTCTTGGGCTCTGGCAGGTCGTGGGCGCCTTCCCGCTGGCCGCGGTTTTCGTCCTGGAACGGCTGGCTGGCAATTCCCAGGCGGGCATCGAGGCGGGAGGCGTGGTGGGGGTGGGTCCCCTGCTTGGCTTTACCCTGGAGTTGCTGCCGTCGCTGTTCTTCCTGGCGGGACTCTTCCTGGCCGTCCGATTCATCCATGGCCGGCCGTTCCGGACCCTGATCACGCCTCGTCCTTCACTTGGCTGGGGCCGGTTCTGGATCGGTTTTGGCGCCTGGCTCATTGTGGTCGCTTTGACGTCCCTCGTGGAGGCCCGCCTCTATCCGGGCCGTTATGTATGGACGTTCGCGGCCCGCCAGTTCATTCCCCTGGTGATCCTCGCCGTGCTGCTCGTGCCAATCCAGACCTCCACGGAGGAGCTCTTCTTTCGGGCTTACTTTCTACAGGGGTTGGGGCTGCGCACCCGCAGCTTCTGGCTGCTGTGTGCGGCCTCGGGTTTCCTGTTCATGGTTCCGCACTTCCTCAACCCCGAAGCTTCTTCGAATTACACCCTGATGGGTCTCTACTATTTCTCGATGGGCGCCTTCCTGGCCTACCTGACCCTGAGGGACGGCAGCCTGGAACTGGCGCTGGGCGTGCATGCCGCCAATAATCTTTATTCGGTCCTGGTCGCCAACTACTCCGTTACCGCGCTCCCGTCCCCTTCGCTGTTTACCGTCCAGGTGGTGGACGCAGCCTATGGGCTGATCAGCGCCCTGGT
>DATJPX010000075.1:0-26813 GCA_035506155.1 Anaerolineales bacterium | reverse complement strand
TTCGAGGCTCTGGCTGTCTTGGATGATGGCCGGGATCAGCCCGTCCTGGTTCCATTTCAGGATCGATCGGTCCATGATTCATCCTTCGGCATTCTGACTTTTATCCCGCGCCCGACCAGGTAATCCTTGATCCCGCCGACGGTGTATTCGCCGTAGTGCAGCATCGAGGCCACCAGGGCGGCGTCCGCTTTGCCCTCGGTCAGCACGTCGTACAGGTGCTCAGGTTTTCCGCCTCCGCCGGATGCGATGACCGGGATGCCGACAGACTCGGCGATCATTCGCGTCAGGCGGATCTCGTAGCCTTGCCGGGTGCCATCCGCGTCGATCGAGTTGACCACCAGCTCGCCTGCTCCCAACTCCTCGCCGCGGCAGGCCCACTGGACCGCGTCCAGGCCCGTCGGGGTCCGCCCGCCGTTGATGATGATCTCGTAACCGGAGGGTACTTGCGGGCTGGCGTCCGTCTGGCGCACGTCCATCGACAGGACGACCGCCTGGGCCCCGAAGGCGCAGGCAGCCTCGGCGATCAGCCGCGGATTCCCGACTGCGGCTGAGTTGACGTTGACCTTTTCCGCCCCAGCCAGCAAGACCCGGCTGCAATCTTCCACGGTCCGCAGCCCTCCGCCGACCGAGAAGGGGATGAAGACCTGGGCCGCCACTCGCCCGACCACATCGATCATGATGTCCCGCTTCTCGTTGGAAGCGGTGATGTCGTAGAAGACCAGCTCGTCCAGGCCCTGCAGGTAATATTTGCGGGCCTGTTCGACCGGATCGCCGATATCCTTCGTATCGACAAAGCGGACGCTCTTGGCGAGTTTGCCGCCCCGTACGTCCAGGCACGCGATGATCCGTTTGCTCAGCATGGTGTCCACTCCGCGAAATTTTTCAGCAATCGGAGACCGACCGGTCCGCTCTTCTCGGCGTGGAACTGGACGGCAAACAAGTTGCCCTGGCCGATGGCGGCTGGGAAAATGCCGCCGTAGTCGCAGGCCGCGTAGACGCTGGCCGAATCGACCGGCTGCGGGAAATACGAGTGGACGAAGTAGAATTCGTCGCCCGGTTTTAGGTGCGCCAGGACCGGATGCGGCTGCGTCACAGTTACCGCGTTCCAGCCCATGTGCGGGACCTTGAGGCCGCGGCCGTCGACCTGGAAGCGGATGCACTCTCCGGGCAGCAGGTCCAGGCAAGTCGTGTCGCCTTCCTCGGAGTGACTCAGGACGATTTGACAGCCGATGCAGATCCCCAGGATCGGGGTGCCGCGTTCGAAAGCCTCCTTCAGTGCCGAATCCAGGCCGCGCTCCCTGAGCACGCTCATGGCCGCCCCGGCGTGGCCGACTCCGGGGAAAATGATCCTCTCTGCTTTTCGGACTGTCTCCGGATCGGCTGTGATCCGGCAGGGCAGACCGAGGGCTTCCAGGGCCCGCCGGACGGAGGTCAGGTTGCCGGCCTTGTAATCGACGATGGTAATCATGGATTCATGCATTCCTTCAAGACGACTTTCCCTTCATACAGGGCCCTGCCGACGATGATCCCGGCCAGGCCGGCTTGCTGCGCCTGCCGGACCTCCTCCACTCGACCGACGCCGCCCGAGGCGACCACTTTCAGCCCGGTGGCGGATTGGAGCTCCATGGCGCTTTCCAGGTTCGCCCCGCTGCCGATCCCATCCCGGCTGACGTCGGTCAGGACGCAGCGTTCAAGCCCTTGGGCGCGAAAGCGCCGCCCGACCTCCAGGATGGTCAGGGGGGTGGATTCCTGCCAGCCTTTGACGACGACCTTCCCATCCCGCGCCCCGATGTCCCCGGCGAGGCGGACGGGACCCCAGGCCGCCAGCGCCCTGTCGACCAGTTGCGGGTTCCGAACGGCTGCGGTGCCGAGGAACACGCGCCCGACGCCCAGGTCGAGGGCGGATTCGATGGAGCTTTCATCCCGCATCCCGCCGCCGAATTCCACCTTCAGGCCGGTGGAAAGGATCCGCTCGAGGGCGAGCAGGTTCGACCGGCTGTCCTCGCCGAAGGCTCCGTCCAGGTTGACCACATGCAGCCAGACCGCGCCCTCCGCTTTCCAGCGTTCGGCCCAGTCCCGGGGATCGTCCCCGTAGGTCGTCTGGCGGGAAGGGTCTCCCTGGGCCAGGCGGACGACTTTCCCACCGCGCAGGTCGATGGCGGGAAAAACGGTGAAATCACCCATCTGTGGATTATTTGCTGCCGAGCTGACGGGCGATCTGGGCGCAGTGGATGGCGTCATGGGCGGCGTGATGGATGGCCTGGCCGAAGATGGTGATTTCGCCCATCTCGTTATGCCGGCCCGTACGCTGCCATTGTTCGGGGGAAAGCTTCGAGAATTCGGCCACCGCCTGTTGGCGGAAGGACAGGAATCCTGCCAGGGCTTTCTGCAGGTCCGCGGCCTTGTAGTTGCGTTCGCGGGCCAGGGCCTCCTGGTCGTAGCCGATGATGGCGGGATCCTCCTGGTCGCGCATGGCTTGCATGCGCTTGATGAAGAACTCTTCGGCGTCCCGCAGATGACAGAGCACTTCGACGACCGACCAGTTTTCGTCGCCGCCTCGGGCGGTCTGGGCCTGTTTCTGGCTGACGCCTTTCAGCAGGGCGGTCAGGGTATCGGGGGTGGCTTTCAGGGCATCCAGCAGGTCTCCGGTCGAGTTGTACATGGTTCCTCCTTTGGTGGGATGAAAGGGATATGGGTAAACGGTTGGGCTATTATAAACTTCCCTTGGTGGATGGGATTCGGCTGGCCCGGCGCGGGTCGATGCGGGCCGCTTCATCCAGAGCCCGACCAAGGGCCTTGAACAACGCCTCCGCCTGGTGATGGTCGTCCCGGCCGTAGAGCACGCGGGCGTGTAGGTTGCAGCGGGCGGTCACTGCGAAGCTCTCCAGGAAGTGGGGGAACAGGCTGGCCGGGATCTGGCCGACGCTGGGCCCGTGCCAGTCCGCCTGGATGACCGAATAGGGCCGGCCCGACAAGTCCACGCAGACGAAGGCCAGGCTTTCATCCATGGGTACGTAGGCGGATCCCATCCGGACGATACCGGCGCGGTCGCCGAGGGCCTGGTCGAAGGCCTGGCCGAGGACCAGGGCGCAGTCTTCGACTGTGTGATGAACGTCCACCTGCAGGTCGCCGCGGGCCTTCAATTCGAGGTCGAAGGAGCCGTGGACGGCCACGTGGCTGAGCATATGGTCCAAAAAGCCGATCCCGGTGTCGACGGCATATCCGCCTTTCCCGTCCAGGTCCAGGGACAGGCTGATCTCGGTCTCATTGGTTTTGCGGTCGATTTTAGCGGTTCGCATGAATTCACCTCGTTTGCTGCAGAGAGCACGGAGAACACAGAGAAGAGAATTAATTCGTCCCCGTAAACTCTGTGTTCTCCGTAGCTATCTTTCGGAGTTCAAGGATGAGTCTTTCGGTCTGTTCCGGCTTGCCGACGGAAATGCGGATGCAGTCCTGCAGGCCGGGCTTGTCGAAGTAGCGGACCAGGATGCCGGCCTTGGCCAGGGACTTTTTCAGCAGCCCAGCGTCCATCCCGGCGACCCGGCAGAGGATGAAATTCGATTGGGATGGGTATGGCTGCAGGGCCGGGATGGTTCCAAGCCGGGCGTACATGCGCTCCCTTTCGGCTGTGATTCGCTCACCGATCTCGTTTAGCTCGGCGGCATGCTGCAAGGCGGCAATGGCAGCGCTGGATGCGGCCACCGAGACGTTGTAGGGCTGTTTGATCTTCCACAGATGAGGCATGAGCGCTTCCGGAAAAGCCCCGAAGCCGATCCGCAGCCCCGCCAGCCCGGCCCACTTGCTGAACGTGCGCAGGACGACCAGGTTTTTCCGCTGCTGCACTTCCTTCAGAAGGCTGTGGCCGGGCGCGGCGAATTCCATATAGGCTTCATCCAGGACGACCAGCAGCGGCAGCTCCAGCAGGCGCTTGAGGTCGGCGCTCGGGACCAGGCTGCCGTCCGGGTTGTTGGGCGAGGTGACGAAGATGAGCTTGGGTTTGAACTGCCTGACCGCCCGTTCGATGCCGGGCAGGTCCAGGCTGAAATCCTCCCGCCGGGGAATGTCGACGACACGGGCCCGGCACAGGTCTCCGTCGAAAGGGTACATTCCGAAGGTGGGCGGGCAGTTCAGGATCGCCTCGCCAGGATCGATCGTCAGGCGCAGGACCAGATCGATCAGCTCGTCGGCGCCTGCCCCGGCCAGGATATTTTCGAAAGGGATGCCATGGTATTCGGCCAGGGCCCGGCGCAGTTCCCGGCTTTCGGGGTCGGGATAGATGTGCGGGAACGGCATTTCCGTCAGGGCCTTGCGGACCGCCGGCAGCATCCCGTAGGGGTTCTCGTTGGCATCCAGCTTGACGATCCGGCCCGGGGAGAGACCGAGCTGCTGTGAAAGCACCTCGAAGGGCAGGATCGGGGCGTAGGCGGGCATTTTCTGGATGTGTGGGCGGATGAGAGTGACGGGGTCGAACATCGTGATCAGTTTCCCTCGCCCGTGGGCGTTCCACCCGCCCGGAAATCGGCGGCCGCGGCGTGGGCGGTTAGGCTTTCCGCCCGGGCGATGGTCCCGGCCAGACGGCTCAGCTCGCACCCGGTCTCGTCGTCCAGGGCGATGACCGAAGTGATCTTGACGAAGTCCATCACGTTGAGCGGGGAGGCAAAGCGGGCGGTCCCGCCGGTGGGCATGACGTGGCTGGGTCCGGCGACGTAATCCCCGAGCACCTCGAAGGAGTGTTCGCCCAGGAACAGCCCTCCCGCATTTTGGATGCGCGTAGCCAATTCTGCTGGATTCTTGACCGCCAGGCAGGTATGCTCGGCGGCGAATTCGCTGGCGAGCGAGCAGGCGGTATCGAGGTCAGGAGTCAGGACGATGCCGCTGCGGTCCGCCAGGGAGGCTGCAATGATCTCGGCCCGGCTGAGCTCTTCCATTTGGCGGGCGGCCTCGGCCTGGACGGCTTCCGCCAGTGCCCGGTCTGGGGTGAGCAGGATGGCCGTCGCCAGGCGGTCGTGCTCGGCCTGGGCCAGCAGGTCGGCGGCCACCCAGGCGGGGCGGGCATTCCCATCCGCCACGACGACCGTTTCGGTCGGGCCGGCCAGCCCGTCCAACCCGACCAGCCCGTACACCTGCTGCTTGGCCAGGGTAACGAACAGGTTCCCGGCCCCGACGATCTTGTCGACCTTCGGGACGCTTTCGGCGCCGAAGGCCAGGGCGGCGATGGCCTGAGCCCCGCCGAGCTGGTAGACTTCGTCGATCCCGCAGATGCGGGCGGCCGCCAGGATGACCGGGTGGGCGGGCGGCGGGGAGCAGACGACGATCTGTTTCACGCCCGCCACCTGGGCCGGGATGACCGACATGAGCAGCGAGGAGGGCAGCGGCGCCGTCCCGCCGGGGACGTAGACGCCGACCCGTCCGATCGGGGTGACCCGCTGGCCCAACCGACCGCCCAGCTCGGCCGTCTCCCAGTTCGGCAGCGGCTGGAGCTCGTGAAAGCGGCGGATGCGCCCGGCAGCCGTTCGGAGGGCGGAAGACAGCTCGTCCGGGAGGGACCGGTAAGCCTCTTCGATTGCACCGACCGAGACTCGGAAGGTTTCCGGCATCGATCGCTCGAGCAGCGTGGACC
The DNA here is from genome assembly GCA_035506155.1 of Anaerolineales bacterium. Taxonomy (GTDB): domain Bacteria; phylum Chloroflexota; class Anaerolineae; order Anaerolineales; family Villigracilaceae; genus UBA877. Next base: position 21,193 of record DATJPX010000075.1, on the reverse strand, counting down.
AGCGCCGGAGGGCGGCATCGCCCTCGGTTTGGACTGAGTCGAGGATCTGGGCGACCGCCTGGGGCGGGGTGATCCCGGCGCCAAACAATTCCTCGGTCCGTTGGAGGGTTGCGGCCGGATAGGATGCACTTGCATAGGAAGTGCGCTTCAGGATGGTCCGACGGGCGGTTTCGACATCGTAGATCTTCAGCATTCAGCCCTCCAACTCGGCCAGCATGGAGCGGTATTCGGCCGGTTCTTCTTCGAAAATGTACATGACGGGCGAGACGACCACCCCGCTGCCGCCTACGCTGCGCAGCTCGCGGATGGCCTGCGAGAGCTGGTCCTTGCGAACGACCAGATGGGCGGCGTACCATTTTTCGCCCTGGTGGGTGATGACCGGGCTCATCGTCGGTCCCTGCAATCCGCGGATGACCTGTTGGCCGAACATCCGCCCGGCGATGGCCTCGGCTGAGTCGCCGCGCATGTTGGCAAAAATGGAGACGTTGTCCCTGGCGCGCAGGTAGGCGACGATGAATTCCAGCAGGGTGCGGGCGATGGCCAGGGCGGCCGGGTTATCTTTCAGGCTGGCCCGGTTGGCGATCAGGCAGCCCTGGGAGGCCAGGATCTCCCCGTCGCTCAGTCGCTTGAGGCGGTTGTCCCGCAGGGTGGTGCCGGTCGAGACCAGGTCGGTGATCAGGTCGGCGTAGCCGATGGTCGGGGCGATCTCCAGGGTCCCTTCGGCGGTGATGAACTCGGTATCGTCCAGTCCCTGGCAGCGGAAGAACGTCTCCGCCTGGACCGGGAACTTGGTGGCCACCCGCAGCGGCCGCCCCAGGCGCGCTCGGTAGGCTTTCAGGTCGGTCAGGGTATCCACTCCCTCCCATGTTTCCGGGACGATGACGTTCAGGGTGCAGGCGCCGAATCCCAGGGCGGGATGGATCGTCAGGATGTGCCCGTTCGGGCCGCGTTTCTCGGCCAGCACATCCCCGCCGGTGATGCCGAAATCCACGCTGCCATCCCGCACGCTGACGACCACGTCGCCGGGGCGCTGGAAGAGAACGCTCACCCCAGGCAGGTTCGGAATGGTCGCCTCGTACTGGCGCGGGTTGGGGTGGTGGACGCGCAGCCCGGCCTGGTCGAGAAGTTCGAGGGCAGGGGCGGCCAGGGGCCCCTTGCTTGGCAATGCCAGGCGAATCTCACGCGGGTGTTCGATCACAGATGCCTCCAAATAGAAAGTGCTCCCCTTACCGGGGAGCACTGGGTGCGACAGGTTGCTTTGGGGTAGACCTGGGTCTACGCTCGCTTAAAACTGACCTGCCCGGTAGGGTATCCGGCGAATGTCGCATGAGCATGGTGCAGGTGGAGCAGGTCCGTTTTCATATTGGGGCGCATTCTATCACAAGGAAAGGAAAAATGCAATGTATAGACGTAGTCGAATGTCAAGACTTCTTCAAAGCGCGGCTTCCTGCCGCGGCTCTGCCTGATGGCCGGGATGGAAACCGGCCCTGATTCCGGAGAGAATGCCACGAATGTCAAAATCGGGCCACGAGGGGGTATTAATGACCAAACAGATTTATCAGGTTTTGTGTATACGGTGAATGCCCGGTTTATTGTATAATTTTTAACAACTGAGAGTTTGTTTCAGGTTTTTCTTGCATTTAATTCTAGAGCCGGGAATGGTCGATCGGCCCAACGAAGTGAGTTTCATACAGATTGAACCCCAGGGTGAGGAATGATTCACCGGGGCTTGCAAGTTCATTGTTCGATTGGAGGAGTGCTATGGTAACGAAAAAATTGCTTACGGCAGTCACCACCAGCCTGGTCCTGCTGATCTTCCTGGCGGATTGCAATCTCCAGGGAACGACCCCGACTGCGCCGGATACCTCCGGCCCGGTGTATACCTCCCTGGCCCAGACCCTCCAGGCGTTCAGCACGCAGCTGGCTGCGGCCACCTCGACCCCGATCCCTCAGGCCGGGGCGACGACCGCGCCGACGGCCACCAGCCCCCTCCCGACCGTCACTCCTTCACCGATCCCGACCAACATCCCGACCACCCAATCCTATGCGCCGTTATGCAATGCGGCAGCCTTTATCATGGATGTGAGTTACCCGGATGGGAGTGTCTTCAATCCATCGACCGCCTTCAAGAAAACCTGGCGCCTGAAGAACATCGGCACCTGCACCTGGACGACGGCTTATGACCTTGTTTTCTACTCCGGCACACAGATGGGCGGCACCTCCCCGACCAGCTTCACGTCGAACGTGGCGCCCGGCCAGTCCGTCGACCTGACCGTCAACCTGACCTCCCCGGCGGTCGCCGGGCATTATCGCGGGTACTGGCTGCTGCGGGATGCCAGCAACAATCTCTTCGGAGCCGGTTACCAGGCCAGCGACACCTTCTGGGTGGACATTTACGTGGTCGAACCGGCCTTGGCCGTCTCGACGACCAGCATTACCGCCCATACCCCCGACCCGTCCTCGATCGGGCAGGCTGTGACCGTCAGCGCCTCGGTGACGGGCGCCGGAGCAACCCCGACCGGAACCGTGGCCGTCACCATCAGCGGGATGACCAACACCTGCACGATCACCCTTTCGGGAGGATCTGGATCCTGCAACGTGGTCTTCACCACTGCGGGAGCGCACGCCCTGACCGCAACCTACAGCGGCGATACCAATTATCGCTCTAGTTACGCGGCCATCAACCATAATGTCAAGAACGTATCCACCACTTCGATCACCAGCGATTCGCCCGATCCGTCCGTGCCGGGCCAAAATGTGGCCGTCAGCGTGACGGTCAGCGGATCAGGTGGGACTCCCACCGGAACGGTGGCCATCAGCGGTGCAGACACGAATTGCACGATCACCCTTACCAGCGGATCGGGGAGCTGCAATGTCAGCTTCGCCTCCGCCGGCACGAAGACGTTGACCGCCGCATACAGCGGCGATGGGAATTTCTCGCCGAGCTCCGTTACGGCCAGCCACAGCGTCAATAAGGGCGCAACCCTCATATCCATCAATTCGGATACCCCGGATCCATCCTCTGCCGGGCAGTCCGTCTCCGTGGCTGTGACGGTCGTCGGCCTGGGCGTCACGCCGACCGGGACCGTCGCCATCACCGGGGCGGACACCAATTGCACGGCGACCCTCTCCGGCGGCACCGGCAGCTGCAATGTCGTCTTCAATTCGAGCGGCGGCAAGACCCTGACGGCAACCTACGCTGGGGATGGCAACTACACCGGCAGCTCGGCGACGACCGGCCATACGGTCAGCAACAGCGCCACGACCACCACGATTACCGCCGATTCGCCCGATCCGTCGATCCCCGGTCAGACTGTGGGGGTGAGCGTGACGGTCAGCGGATCAGGTGGGACTCCCACCGGAACGGTCGCCATCACCGGCGCGGATACCAACTGCGCGATCACCCTGTCTGGCGGTTCCGGAAGCTGCAACGTGGTCTTCAGCTCGCTCGGATCGAAGACCTTGACGGCCACCTACAGCGGTGACTCGAGCTTTACCGCCAGCAGCGGCACGGCCAGCCATACCGTCAGCAAGGTAGCCACGACCACCACCATCACGGCGGATTCGCCCGACCCGTCCACACCCGGGCAGACCGTCGGCGTGACCGTTACCGTCGCCGGCAGCGGCGGGACGCCCACCGGCACCGTTTCCATCACCGGCGCGGATACGAATTGCACGATCGTCCTTTCGGCGGGAAGCGGCAGCTGCAACGCCGTCTTCAACACCGCCGGATCCAAGACCCTGACCGCCAGCTACAGCGGCGATGCAACCTTCAACAGCAGCACGGGCACGACCGGCCACACGGTCGGCACGAACGTGACCACCACGACCATCACCGCGGATACCCCGGATCCCTCCACTCCCGGGCAGACGGTGGCGGTCACCGTCAGCGTGACAGGTACGGGCGTCACCCCGACCGGCACGGTCGCCATCACCGGCGCAGACACCAACTGCACGATCACCTTGTCCGCCGGCACCGGCAGCTGCAACGTCGTCTTCAATACGGCCGGGTCCAAGACCCTGACCGCCACCTATAGCGGCGATACCAATTACCTGGGCAGCAGCGGCACGACCGCTCATACGGTCGGCAGCATCAACTCGACCACGACCATCACGGCGGATACGCCCGACCCGTCCAACCCCGGGCAGGCCGTGGCGGTCAGCGTCACAGTCAGCGGATCAGGCCCCACCCCGACCGGTACGGTCGCCGTCACCGGCGCGGATACCAATTGCTCGATCACCCTGAGCAGCGGCAGCGGGAGCTGCAACGTCATCTTCAATTCGGGCGGCTCCAAGACCCTGACCGCCACTTACGCCGGCGACAGCTATTACGTTTCAGGCAGCTCGGGGACGACGGCCCATACCGTCAACAAGACAGCCTCGACCACGGCCTTCACCACCGTGGCCCCCGATCCTTCCACACCCGGCCAGGCTGTGGCGGTCATCGTGACCGTCAGCGGCTCCGGGGCAATCCCGACCGGGACGGTTGCCATCACCGGCGCCGACACCAACTGCACGATCACCCTGGCGAGCGGGAATGGCAGTTGCGCAGTGATCTTCAACACGGCCGGCTCGAAAACCCTGACGGCGAGCTATTCGGGCGATTCCACCTATAACACCAGCACGGCTACGATCGGTCACACCGTAAACAAGATCGCCTCGACGATCACTGTCACGGCCGATACCCCCGATCCCTCGACGCCCGGAGAGTCTGTGGCGGTCAGCGTGACCGTCAGCGGACCCGGAACCACGCCCACCGGCACGGTCTCCATCACCGGCGCGAGCACGAACTGCACGATCACCCTGTCGGGCGGCGCGGGCAGCTGCAACGCCGTCTTCAGTACTTCGGGGAACAAGACCATTACGGCCACCTATAACGGGGACGGCAACTACCTGGGCAGCGCGACGACCGCCAGCCATACAGTCAACCGGATCCCGACGACGACAACCATCACCACCGTTTCGCCCGAGCCCTCCATCCCGGCCCAGCCGGTCGTGGTCATCGTTAGTGTCAGCGGTGCGGGCGGGACACCGACCGGAACCGTAGCGATCACCGGGGCGGACGTCAACTGTAATGTCACCCTGGCAAGCGGAGGCGGGAGCTGCGCGGTCATCTTCAGTTCGCAAGGGGCAAAGACCCTGACGGCCACCTACAGCGGCGACACGAACTACGCCACCAGCACTGCAACGGCCGGACATACCGTCAACAAGGGCGCTTCCCTGACGATCATCACTACCGACACGCCCGATCCTTCCACCCCGGGACAGATCGTCACGGTCAACGTCGACGTGAGCGGGGCGGGCACGGAGCCTTCGGGCACGGTCGCCATCACCGGCGCGGATACGAATTGCACCGTCACCCTGTCGGTCGGGAGCGGAAGCTGTAACGTCGTCTTCAATTCGGCCGGCGCAAAGACCCTGACCGCCACCTACAGCGGCGACGTGGTCTACCTGGGTAGTTCGACCACCGCAAGCCATACGGTCAATAAAGGCACGGCGACGACGACCATCACGACCGATGCGCCGGATCCTTCCACGCCCGGACAGGCCGTCACGGTGATCGTCACCGTGGGCGGCGCGGGCGCCATGCCGACCGGAACCGTTTCGATCACGGGTGCAACCACCAACTGCACTGTCACCCTCTCGAGTGGAACCGGCAGCTGCCCGGTCAATTTCGACACCGTCGGCGTCAAGACCCTGACGGCCACCTATAACGGCGATACGAACTACAACGCCGGCAGCACGGACACGGAAACCCACACCGTCAACCGCGGTCCCACGACGACCACCTTCAATGCCGATAATCCCGATCCTTCCTCGACCGGTCAAAGCGTCAGCGTGACCGTGACTGTCAACGGCGGCGGGGTTACCCCGACCGGGACGGTCGCCATCATCGGCGCCGACACTAACTGCACCATCACCCTGTCGGGCGGCAGCGGAACCTGCAGCGTGAGCTTCACCACGGAAGGCGCCCGGACCCTCACCGCCACGTATAGCGGCGATACGAACTACCTGGGCAACGTCAACACCGAGAGCCATACCGTCAAGAGCACCACGACGACCATCGTCACCTTCATCGCCCCCAATCCTTCCACTGTCGGCCAGACCGTATCGATCGGCGCCATGGTTACCGGCGGGAGCTCCACGCCGACCGGGACCGTCTCCATCACCGGCGCGGACGTCAACTGCACGATCACCCTCGCCCTGGGGAGCGGAAACTGCATCGGCGTGATCTTCAATTCCGCCGGGTCCAAGACAGTGACTGCCACCTATAACGGCGACGCCACTCATTTCGCGAGCGTCGGGACGAGCACTCAGACGGTGAGCCAAGCTGCCACGACGACCACGATCACCACGGAAACCCCTGACCCGTCCACGGTTGGACAGGCCGTCGCAGTAACCGTCACGGTGGCCGGACCTGGCGTTGCCCCCACCGGAACGGTCAGCATCACCGGCGCGGACGTCAACTGCACGATCACGCTGGCTGGCGGGACCGGCACATGCAGCGCCACATTCACGACCGCAGGCGCCAAGACCATTACCGCCACCTATAACGGAGACGCCAACTACACGGCCGGAAGCACGGGCACGGCTGCCCATACGGTCAACCCGGGCCTGGTGACGATCATCTTCCAGGTCTATCCGGAGCCGTCGGTGGCGGGCAATTCGGCCACCGCGGGGGTCCAGGTCACCGGCCTGGGCGTTTCCCCCACCGGGACGGTCACGATCAGCAATCCCGCTGACAGCACGTCCTGCACCTTCACGCTCTCTGCAGGAAGCGGAAGCTGCTTCGCAGCCTTGTTCCCCACGGCCGGATCGAAGGTCATTACGATCGTCTACTCCGGGGATGCGAATTACTCGGCAGTGACAACCACCGGAGCGCATATCGTCCATTAGCTCCGCAACTGGCAAATCGCCAGGCCAATGAAGAAAGGAAAATCCCCGGATGCGATCATCCGGGGATTTATTGTGGTTGGGTGGCTTTACTTTACGGTCGGGATGGGCCGTCCGGCGAGGAGGTTTTGGTAGAGCTCCTCGTATTCGCGACCGATATTCTCCAGGCTGTGCACGCCGACCCGCTCCAGGCTGACGGCTCCCATCCCGGACCAGCGTTCCGGGTGGTCGGCGAACCACTCGATGCAGCGGGCGGCATCGGCGACGTCGCCCGGCTTGAAGAGCCGGCCGTTCAGGTCGTCGGTCACCAGCTCGGGGAGCGCCACCGCGTCCGCCGCCAGGATCGGCCGTGAGCAGCCCATTGCCTGGAGGGTGGCGATGCTGAGCAGCTCGGCTTCGCTTGGCATGGCAAAGACGTCGATGCTGTTGAGGACGGAAGGCAGGTCCTCGTTGGGAAGGAAGCCGGTGAAGAGGACCTTCGGCCCGAGCTCCAGCTCCGCGGCCAGGCTCTTGAGCCGTTCCAGATAAGCGCCTTTCCCGGCGACGACCAGCTGGAGATCGTCCCGATTGAGACGGTCCATGGCCCGGAGGAGGACGTCCAGGCGTTTCTCCCGATCCACCCGGCCGACGAAGAAGAAGATGGTCTTGTGCGGATCGATCCCGAAGCGGGCGCGCCAGGCCAGGCGGTCCACGCCAGGATCGGTATGGAAGAGGCCAGTGTTTGCCCCACACGAAATCGGATAGACCGGCGGCTTGACCCCGACTTCCTTGACCATGCGGGCTGCGGTCTTGGATGGCGCCGCGACCCCGTCCGTGCGGTTGTACGTCTCCTGCATCCAGGCCCACAACACGCGATTGAAGAGCGGCTTGATCTTGGATAATACCGGAACGTAGGGAGCCAGGTTTTCGGGCATGAAGTGATTAGTGCCGACGCAAGTGATCCCCAGCCTCTTTGCACTGATGGCCGCATTCCGGCAGACCGGATAATGATCCTGGATGTGGATGATGTCCGGTTGGAAGTCGACGATCACGCGGCGGACCGCGTTCGCAGAGAAGAGCGGCAGGCAGGCATCCGGATGGAACAAGCCGAGGTTCACTGCCCGGACGGCGGCGATTTTCACGCCGTTCCGCTCCGAGTGGTAGGGCCTGCCTTTTTCGGAGGCTGCCAGGACCAGCACGTCGTGGCCGCGTTTCGCCAGGCCTTCGGCCAGGTTGATGGTGAAAATGGCCTGTCCGTGAAAGGCGATATATTGGGAGGTCGTGGCGATCAGGACCTTCATGGGATGCCCGCCTTACTTTTTGTCGCTGCCGGTCAGTTCCCCCTTGTAGCGCCTGCCGAAGAGCCGGCGTCCGATCGAGAGAAGAAACAAAATGAAGATCAGCGAGAAGGCCAGGACCAGGTATTCGAGACCCTGCTCGACCCGCTTGATGGCTTCGGTGGCGTAAAAGCCGATCAGGACGAGGGAACCGGTCCAGATCATTTCTCCGGCGAAGACCCCCGGGAACCAGCGTCGCCAGGGGACTTTGATCAACCCGGCGGCGATCAGGGACGGGATCATGAAGCTGACCGTCAGCTTGGCGACGAAGAGGATCTTGATGGCGTGATCGTGCATGCCCTGTTCCAGCCGCTCGAGGAAATCCGCCTGGAGGCCCAGGCGCCGGCCGAAGCGCAGGAGCCAGCCCAGGTTCCCGGCGTAGCCCAGGGTATACCAGAGCGAGTCGGCGGTCAGGTTGCCGGCCGCGGCGCTCACGAAGACCAGGCCGGGCCGCATCAGCCCGGCCGAGGCGGCCGCGGCGCCCAGCAGGGTGGCCACCGGCCCCTCGACTGCGACCAGCAGGGCCAGAACCAGGTAGGTCCAATAGCCGAGCTGAGGCAGCTGGCCGGTTTTCATCGCCAGGATGAAGTGCTGGATCAATTGTAGGAATGAATTCATCAGACAGAACCCTCGTCCCTTATTTCGAAACCATTTCTTTCATCTGTTCTACATACGCAAGAGATTGGTGGCGGAAGTAGGTATTATACAGCGTGGCGTAGTGCCCGCCCCGGTCGAGCAGCCCCTGGTGGTTGCCCTCCTCGATTATCTTCCCTTTTTCCAGCACGATGATCCGGTCGGCGGCCTTGACCGTCGACAGGCGGTGAGCGATCAGGATGCTGGTCGATTCGGCCAGGATCATATTCAATGCCTGCTGGATCTGCCATTCGGTGAACGGGTCGATGCTGGCGGTGGCCTCGTCCAGGACGAAGATGGCGGGCTTTTGCATCAGGACGCGCATCAGCGCCACCAGCTGGCGCTGGCCCATCGAGAGCATGGCCCCGCGCTCGCCGACCAGGGTGTTCAGTCCGTCGGGCAGGGTCTCCAGCCATTCGCCGTCCCCGATCCGGCGGGCCATCGACAGGATATCGCCATCCGCGACGCAGTCCCGCTCCGCGCAGGCGTAGCGGATGTTGTCGGCCACCGTCCCGGAGAACAGGAACGGCACCTGGCTGACGATGCCGAGCTGGCGACGGTACTGCTGCAGGTCGAAGGTGCGGATGTCGTGCCCGTCGATCAGCAGCCGCCCCGACTGGTATTCGTAGAAGCGGGCGATCAGCTTGGCCAGGGAGGATTTCCCCGCCCCGGTGTGGCCCACGATCGCCAGGTTTTCCCCGGGCCGGATCGTCAGGGTGAAATCGGCCAGGACCGGCTCGTTTTCGGCGTAGCGGAACGAGACGTTCTCGAATCCGATCCTGCCCTTGAGCTGCGGCACGTCCCGGGAATCGGTCTGGACCACGTTCGGATTGGCGTCCATCAGGGCGAAGATGCGCTCGGCGGCGCTCAGGCCCGACTGGATGTTGGACCAGAAAGCCGAAAGGTTCATGACCGGGTCGAAGAAACGCCCCAGGCTCATGATGAACAGGTACCAGGCGCCGATCGTCACCGCGCCCTGGGCGGCGGACAGACCGCCGGCGTAGACCAGGCTGGCGGTGGCGATCCCGGCCAGGGTGTTCAGCGCCGGCCAGACCAGGGACAGGATGAAGCCGCGCCAGACGTTGACCCGGTAGGAGGTCTGGTTGGCGGTGTTGAAGGTCCCAAAGATGCTGGCTTCCTGGCGGAAGTTCTTGGCGATGGCGATCCCGCTGACGGTCTCCTTGATGGCGGCGTTGACGTCGGCCATGGCCTGCATGCCGCTCCGGGTCACCCGCCGGGCCAGGCTGCGGAAGAGCAGCCCCAGCAGGAAGCAGAACGGCAGGAAGGCGAACAGGATCAGCGCCAGGTGCCATTCCGTGCGGACGATGACCACGCCCAGGAGCACGGCGTTCAGGATCTGGGCGGAGACGTCGGTGATGATGACCACCAGGTTGCCGAGGTCGTTGGTATCGGAATTGATCCGCGAAGCGATCCGGCCGGAGGAGAACTGGTCGTAGAAGGACAGGTCGTGTTCGACGGCGGCCCGGAAGGCCAGGGTGCGCAGGTTCAGGATGACATTGCCGACCACCCGCACCGTCAGGCTGCGGCGGATCCAGTTCAGGCCCCAGTCCGAGACTCCGATGAAGAGCACGATCCCGCCGATGGCGAAACTGGCCAGCAGGGTGGGGTTGCCGCGCAGCGCGTCCAACCCACGGCTGACCACCACTGGCTCGGCGGCGGTGATGAACGCCATGACGATCGTCAGGACGATGATGATGGCGACCTGGCTGCGCGCGGCGGTGAAATACTTGACGATGCGCCGAGTCAGCTCGCGATCGGGGTACTGGCGGTCGTATTTCTCTTCGTTGAGGCCTTCGTAAAAACCCATTCTCTTCTCCGTAGAGGCACGATATATCGTGCCCTACTCCCTAAATATCCTCGAATACGCTTCCGAGCTGCGCATCAGCTCGTCATGGTCGCCGATGGCGGCGATGCGGCCCTTGCGCAGGACGATGATCAGGTCGGCCCAGCGGATCTGGGACAGGCGGTGGGTAATGATGAAAGTCGTCCGGCCTTTGGCTGCCGAGGCGATGGCCCGCTGGATCTTGTCTTCCGTGGCGGAGTCGATCGCCGAGGTCGAGTCGTCCAGGACGAGGATGCGTGGGTCGGTCAGGAACGCTCGGGCGATCGCCAGGCGCTGGCGCTGCCCGCCCGAGAGGGTCACGCCGCGTTCGCCGATGACCGTTTCGTAGCCTTTTTCGAACTCCCGGATGAATTCGTCCACCTGGGCGGATTGGGCGGCAGATTCGATCTCGCCGCGCCCCGCCTCGGGTTTCCCGAAGGCGACGTTCTCCGAGATCGAGCGCGAGAACAGGAACACGTCCTGCTCGATGATCGAGATCTGCGAGCGCAGGGAAGCCAGGTTCCACTCGCGCACGTCCACGCCGTCGACCAGCACCTGGCCGGAAGTGGCGTCGTAGGTGCGGTTGATCAATTTGACGAGCGAGGTCTTGCCCGTGCCGGTCTGGCCGACGATGGCAACCGTCTGCCCGGGCCGGACCTTGAAGGAGATGTCCTGCAGGACCGCCCCGCCGGTCGGGTAGGCGAATGTCACGCCGCGGAATTCGATCTCGCCCTTCATCGACCGGGTGACCCCGGCGGCGTTCTGGTCCAGGTTGTTCTCCCGGTTCATCAATTCCAGGATGCGCCGGGCGCTCGAGATTCCCGACGAGATCTGGGAATAGGCCCAGATGGAGGTCCAGGTGGGGAAGTCCAGCATGAGCAGGATGCCGAAGTAGGCGACCACGTCGCCCACGTTCAGGATGCCGGCCCGGTAGAGCAGGATGGCGTGCATCAACCCGACGGCCAGGGCGATGAAGAAGAGCAGCAAAGGTACGAAGCGGGCTTCCACGTCTCCCTGCCGGATGGTGTTGTCCCGCAGCCGGCGGGCATTGACGTCGAAGCGGCCGACTTCGGAATTCTCCTGGGCGGCTCCCTTCAGCGTTTCGATCCCGTCCAGGGCTTCCGAGAGGTGGGTGTTCATCTCGCCGAACGAAGCCCGGACGTCCTCCGTGATCGGGTTGAGGGTCTTCAGGTACCGCCGCAGGGCGATGAAGTACGCCACCGTGAACAGGGCTGGGGAGATGATCAACGACCAATGGTAATAGGGAGAGAAGATCAGCGGCATGACCAGGAAGACCAGGGAGCCCACCACCAGGTTCAGGCCGGGGCTGAACATGTAGTTGACTTCCCGGACATCATTGGTGGCGCGCGCCATGGTGTCGCCGACCGGCTGGAGGCTGTGGAAGGTCATGCTTTTCCCGAGCAGCGACACGTACAATTCGTCGCGCACGTCCCGCTCGATCCGCTGGGCGATCAGCTCGGCGCCGAAGTTGCGCCCCAACTGGAGGATGCCGCGCAGGACCTGCGACCCGCCCATGATGAGGGCCAACGGAAGCAGGACCTTGAGCTCCGGGGGAGTCTTCAGCATGGCGTTGAAGGCGTCCCCGGTCAGGACGGGCACGTAGGCGGCCAGGGCGGCGTTGCCGACCGCGCCGACGAACATGACCAGCACCAACCACCAGTGGCGCAGGGCGTGTGAAATGACCCAGCGGATAGGATTGCGCCGATCCGAGGTGTAGCGGCGGGAAAGGGTGAACTCAGCAGGGGATGTCAGAGTGGCCATAGGGACAGTTGTAGATTTTACCATCGTTATAAAACGGATTCCCCTTTAGAACAAAGCAGCCGGGCGAGATTCAACCCGGCTGTTTCTCTCAAAATCGAGGGTCGACTATTCTTTCGTCAGCCAGACGAGGGCTTGTTCCTGTGTATCGAAGGCGGCCACGTCCGTATCGCCGAGGACGTTGCTGAACGTGGTCAAGAACATGCGCCGGACCCCGCCGACCCCCAGGATGGCTCGTTTGATGACTGCCTTGTTGGCGGGTTGGATCGAATGGCGGACGGCATTCAGGTTGGTCACCGTCGTGACGGTATTTTCGAAATTGCTCAGGACCAGGACGGATTTATCGGGTTCCCGGGCGAGAACTTCCACGGCTTCGTCCAATTCCTGCTGGAGGCCGGCCGTATCGTTTCCGAACCCGGAATAATCGGCAAAGAAGATGCGCTTCCCGCGATAGTCGATCCAGTGTGATTTCATAGCGGGACGATTATATCACCTGCAGGCGTTTCGTGAAGATGACCAAGTCGTCCCCGTCCTTGTAAAAGTCCTTGAGGGTGCCCTCGAGGAGGTACCCGGTGGCATGGTAGAAGCCGCGGGTCGGCTCGTATTCGGGCAGGCCGGAGGTCTCGACGATCAGCAGGCGGCCGCCCAGGCTGCGGACGGCCTCTTCCGTGGCGGCCAACAGGCGTTTGCCGACCCCGCCGCCGCGGACGTTGGGATCGACCGCAATCCAGTACAGGTCATAGGTCCGGTCGGTCAGGGCGCGCGGCCCGTAGCAGGAATACCCCGTGACCCGGTCGCCATCCCTGTCGACCAGGAAATAGTACCCGCTGCGCTCGGGGCCCTGGGCCTGGCATTCCTCCCAGAGTTCGTCCACGCACTCGACCTCCTCCGGGCTGAAGACGCTCGTGTTGGCGTTGATGGCGTGAATTTGCGGGCCGTCGTTCTTATTGGCGCTGGCGATCATGAAATCCATCCTTCCCGTTCCATGGCGTGAGTCAGGATCCGCTCGACCATCTGTGGGTAGGTGATGCCGGTCACGCGGGCGGAGTTCCAGAAGCCGGCGTCCGGCGAGAGGTCGGGGATCTCGTTGATGTCGATGACGTACGGAATGCCGTTTTGGAAGCGGATGTCGACCCTGCCGAGGTCGCGCAGGCCGACCGCCCGGAAGGAGCCCTCGGCGACTTTCCGGACGGCCTGTTCCTCCCTGCGGCTGAGCAGAGCCGGGACGCGGGAGGGAATGTTGCTGTAGGCGACGGATTCCGTCTTCCACTTCGATTCGTAGGTGAGCACGTGCTGGAGGGGATCGGGGATGGCGGAGAAGTCGTCCTCCGCGATGGGCAGGATTTCGACAGCCCGGTTCCCCATCATGGCCACGGCCAGCTCGCGCCCGGCGATGTATTGCTCCACCAGGGCGGGCTGCTGGTATTTCTCGAGGATGTAGCGGACCCGTTTATGCAGGTCCTCTTTATTGCAGACCACGGAACCCAGGTCGATCCCCATGCTGGCGTCCTCCACGCTCGGCTTGACGATGACCGGGAATTCCAGGTTGAAATCCCCGCCGTCGTCAGCGAACACCTGGTAGAGCGGGGTGGGGACCCCGGCCTGCTTCAGGCTTTCCTTGCAGCGCGGCTTGTCGATGCAGACATCGATGGAATCGGCCAGCGCGCCCGTGTGTTTGAAACCCATTTTTTCGACGAGGCGGATGACCCGGGCGGCTCCCTGGTTGTCGCCATTGAAGCCGTCACAATTGCTGAAGATGAATGTTTCGTTGGGGGAAAAGGAACAGAGGCTGTCTTCGAGTTCTTCCAGGCTGTCCCGGACGGCGATCTTAACCACCCGGTACCCCTGGCTGGTCAAGGCTTCGTATAAATTCTGTGTAGCGGTGATCGTGTATTGGACTGCTAGTAGATCATCTGGGTCGCCTCGAGCGACCTGGCCGTCTTCGTTGTAAAGAATTGCGATCGAAAAATTGCACCCGTTCATCGAAGCCTCGGATTAAAATAACTCCCTTATAAAGGGAGTATGGTACGCAACCGTTTTAGGCGGTTTTGCGTCTTGATGGACTGGAGAAAATCGCTACTTGCTGAAACGTCCATGATTGAACCAATCATACTCCGATTCCGAATCTTAAAAAATAAGATTTCCATGATAACGGCGGATCGCGGTCGCCGGGAGGCGGAGAGCGCAAGCAGCGGGAGAACGACGGGCGGGAATGATTTTCCCGTCCTAAGTATGTGACATTCGTCCTCTTGATTCAGGCTGTGGATTTCGACATTATAATCGGCCTGTTTACCTGTCAAAGGAGTCGCATGACCAGTCAAGAAGCAAAGAAAGATAAACGTTCCGCCGCCTTCACCTCCGTCGTCGCCGCCGTCGGCCTGACCACCTTCAAGCTGATCGTCGGGATCCTGACCAACTCCCTGGGGATCCTGGCGGAGGCCGCCCATTCCGGCCTGGACCTGGTAGCCGCAGCGATGACTTACTTCGCCGTGCGCGTCTCCGACAAGCCCGCCGACAAGGAACACCCCTTCGGCCACGGGAAGATCGAGAACCTGTCCGCCCTGTTCGAGACGGTGCTCCTCCTGGCCACCTCGGGCTGGATCATCTACGAGGCGGTCGATCGCCTGTTCTTCCATCCCAACATCGTCCCGGAAATCTCCTTCTGGTCTTTCATCGTGATGGGCGCTTCGATCGTCATCGACTTCACCCGCTCGCGCATCCTCTACAAGGCGGCCAAAAAATACAACAGCCAGGCCCTCGAGGCGGATGCCCTGCACTTCAGCACCGACATCTGGTCCTCCTCGGTGGTCATCCTGGGCCTGATCGGCCTGACGGTCGCCCGCTTCGTCCCGGGGTTGAACTGGATGCACAAGGCCGACTCGCTGGCCGCCCTGGTGGTGGCGGTCATCGTCATTTACGTCAGCGGCGAGCTAGGCTGGCGGACCATCTCCGCCCTGCTGGATACCGCCCCGAAGGGCATGACCGAGAAGATCGAGCAGGCTGCCATCGCCGTACCTGGGGTTGTGGACGCCCATGCCATCCGCATTCGCCCGTCTGGGGCGCACTGGTTCATCGACATGCACGTGACGATGGACGGCCGGATGACCCTGGCGGCGGCCCATGCTGCCACGGAGGTGATCGAGAACGCCATCCAGGCGATCCTCTCGCCCTCGGATGTCACCGTCCACATGGAGCCGGCGGAGACTCCGCCGGGGCCTTCCCGTAAAAACCGCAAATCTCCAAAATGAAAATAGATCCCCGGCATTTGGAATTGCCGGGGATTTTCCGTCGTTTTGGTCGGGGAGCTGGTTTCCCAATTCAATTCTGGAGGTCTTCCCACTCTGCCAGCCAGGCGTCCATCTCGCGCTGGACCCGCTGGTATTCCTGGCCCAGGTGGGCCACTTTGGCCGGGTCGGCGGGTGGATTTTCGAGGCGGAAACCGATCTGGCCCAGCTCTGCTTCGAGGGCGGCGATCTTGTTCTCCAATTCCTGCAGGCGGGCGATCCGGCGGCGCTCTTCTTTGGTCGCGGCGTTGGCGGCCCGCTTCCTCGAATCCTGCGGACGGCTTGCCGCTGTCCCGGGCGCTTCTTCCTGGGCGCGCAGGGCGGCCAGGCGCTCGCGCTGTTCGCGGCGCTGGCTGTAGGTCCCTTCGAAGAAGGTCAGCTGGGATTCGTCCGGTTCGATCTCCCAGATCTGGGTGCCCAGGGCATCGATCAGGTAGCGGTCGTGGGTGACCAGCAGGATCGTCCCGCCGTAATCGTCGAGGACCGCTTCGAGGACTTCCTGGGCGGGAATATCCAGGTGGTTGGTCGGCTCGTCCAGCAGGAGCAGGTTGGTATCCTGTAGGGCCAGCTTGGCCAGGGCCAGGCGGCCGCGTTCGCCGCCCGACAGGACGTTCACTTTCTTGAAGACATCGTCGCCGGAGAACAGGTATTTTGCCAGGTATTCGCGGATCTGGCCGGGCAGCCAGTTCGGCATGATCGAGTCGATCTCTTCGACGAGGGTGTTTTCGGGCTTGAGCCCCTCGTGAGCCTGGGCGAAATAGCCGATCTTGAGCGAGGCGCCCAGGGTCACCTGTCCTTCCAGGGGCTCGAGCTGGCCGAGGACGGTCTTCAGGAAGGTCGTCTTCCCGGCGCCGTTCGGGCCGATCAGGGCGGCGCAGTCGCCGCGCCGCAGGACGATGTCGGGAGCGGAAAAGAGCAGCCGGTCGGGATAGCCGACTTTCAGATCCGTGGTACGCAGGACGAGCTCGCCCGAGCGGGAGGCCGTCCGCAGATTCAAGTGCAGGCGCGGCAGGGTCCGCATGGGCGGACGCAGGGAGCGGACGCGGCGCTCGGCTTCCTCCACCCCGAAGGGCGAGGTCGCCAACGAGATGTCCTCGGCCGTCTCGGCCCACTTCTGGTTGAGCACGGCCTCCATCCCGACCTGCTCGATGGCCTGGACGATCCGGCTCAACCGGCGCAGTTTGCCCTTGGCCTGGCTGGTGTTTTGCCCGGAAATGTTCTTCTTGATGTAGTCGACGTCCTTGAGCAGCTTCTCTTTTTCGGCTTCGAAGTTCTCCCGGCGGTTTTCCCAGCGCTGCTCGCGGGTCTGCAGGTAGGCTGTGTAATTGCCGGGATAGTATTCGGTCGCGCCGAAGACCATCTCGAGGATGCCCGTGGCGACTTTATCGAGGAAGTAGCGGTCGTGGGAAACGATCACCACCGCGCCGTCCCACTGGCTCAGGTAGCCTTCCAGCCATTCGACCGCGGCGATATCCAGGTGGTTGGTGGGCTCGTCGAGCATCAACAGGTCCGGTTCGGAAAGGAGCAGGCGGGCCAGGAAGGCGCGCGTCCGCTGGCCGCCCGAGAGATGGTCGAGGGCCAGGTGGTAATCCTGGTTGGAAAAACCCAGGCCGGTCAGGACTTGCTTGATGCGGGTGGGGTAGGTGTACCCGCCGCGCCGCTCGAACTCGTGTTGGAGCGGACCGTAGCGGACCAGGGCCTGGTCACGCGTTTCGGGGACGGACATCTCCGCCTCGAGCTTTTCCAACTCCTCCTGCCGGGCGATCAGGTCGGTGAAGACGGCCAGGCAGGCCTCCCAGACGGTCCCGTCCAGCTCGAATTCGGCCTCCTGGGGCAGGTATCCGATCCTGACGGACCTGGCGCGGGTGATCGTCCCGCCGGACGGTTCGTCCAGGCCGACCAGGATGCGCAGCAGGGTGGTCTTGCCGCAGCCGTTCGGGCCGACCAGGGCCAGGCGGGAGCCCTTGGGTATGGCAAACGAGACCCCGCCGAACAGGTCGACCGGGCCGAAGGATTTGGAGAGGTTGGTGACGGTGATAAGAGACATTGATAAGCCACAGATGAAAGGGATAAAAAGGATGAGTTCGATGAAAAAGACTCAATGTTTCGGAGTCTTCCATACATCATAAGGGACCAGCCGACATATCTCTACCTTTGGTTGACCAACAGACAAACCGGCAAACCGCTGGCGCGCAAGTAATTCATGCACTGGGCAAGATAGACGTCATCAAGTAGTTTCACAGCCTTCAATTCGACCAGGACGGTTTTCTCCACCACCAAGTCGGCAAAGAATTCTCCCACTTGGGTGTTCTCATATTTTATAGTAAATGGCACTTACGCATCGACCTGCAACCCCGACTTGCCAATTTCCAGGTGCAGAGCGTTCTGATAGACCTTCTCGACGAAGCCTCCGCCGAGAGTATTGCTGACCTTATAGATCGAACCAATCACTTTTTCGGTAATATCATTGATTTCCACAGTTTCATCCTCCCATCTGTGTTCATCTCTTTCATCTGTGGTTGGTCTTTCCCGAATTATACCCGCTTCGCTTCGCGAC
The DNA here is from genome assembly GCA_035506155.1 of Anaerolineales bacterium. Lineage (GTDB taxonomy): Bacteria > Chloroflexota > Anaerolineae > Anaerolineales > Villigracilaceae > UBA877. The sequence goes on along the minus strand of DATJPX010000075.1, from coordinate 2,887 downwards.
TGCTCCGATAGATGCGGACCTGGACTTTCTCCATTGTAACGAGGCCGTCCTGGATGGCGCTGTCTATCGAAGCTAGGAAGGCCTCCAGCTTCTCTTTGGCGTCTATGATCTCGATTACCAGGGGCAGGTCGGTGGAGAGGCGCTCGATCTTGAAGGTCTGGATCTGGCGCGTGTCCGCGCCGTAGCCCATCAGGCCGCGCAGAACGGTCGCCCCGGCCAGTTCCTGGGTGCGCGCCTGGACGACGATCCACTCGTAGAGCGGCTTGCCCTCGCGCCGGTCGGTCTCGCCGATGAAGATGCGCAGGAGAAAGCATTCTTCGGGAAGGTGCATATTACCTCCAGATCCAGTAGGCAACCGTCCGCCCCAGCCAGACCAGGGCCAGCCCGAGGATCACGTTTGCGCCGACGTTGCCTAGGGCGCCGAGCATCTGGCCGTCCCGGACCAGGTTGATGGTCTCGTTACCGAAAGAAGAAAAGGTGGTGAACCCGCCCAACGCCCCAACGAAGACCAGGGCGCGCGTCTGGGGGGTGAAGACGCCCCGGGCTTCGGCCAGTTGGGCCAGGAAACCGATCACGAAACAACCGAGCAGGTTGACTGCCAGGGTCCCATACGGGAAATCCACGCTCTTGCTGGCCTGCTGGACGTACCCGCTCAGCAGGTAGCGGAAGATCGAGCCGAAGAATCCACCGATCCCCACGAACAGTACGGTAATGAACACGGATGACTCCTCCAATAACAGAATGGGCAGGAGTCATCAGCGCGCAGGCGGTTGAAGGCGGACCCCATCGCCGGTCCTTTATTTCTCGTTTTCGGTGTTATTCTCCGGGACGTGCGGCGGCTTTTCCTTGCCGAGCTCCACCGAACGCTGGTAGGCGGCCCAGATGGCCCGCGAGAGGGCGGTCCGAAAGCCGGCCTTCTCGAGGAAGTACATGGCTTCGGCGGTCGTCCCGCCCGGGGAAGTGACCTGGTTGCGCAGGGCGGCCACGTGCACGCCATTCTTTTGGTTGAGGGATTCGTAATAGCTGACCGAGCCCTTGATGGTCTGCAGGACCAGTTGCTCGGAGACCCGCCGCGAGAAACCCATATGCACCCCGGCGTCGATCAGGGCTTCCATGAAGAGAAAAACATAGGCCGGACCGGTGCCGGAAAGGGCGGTGGCCATGTCGAGGTAGCTTTCGTCGTCCACCATCACCTGGTCGCCGAACGCGCCCAGGATGGTGCAGGCGGTCTCCTTCTGGGCTTCGCTGACGGCCGCGGAGGGCATCCAGACAGTGATCCCTTCGCTGATCTGGGCGGGGGTGTTGGGCATCGAGCGGACGACCGCCTTGTGGCTCAGCCCGTTACTGATCTTGGTGATGGTCGCGCCGGCCACGATCGAGAGCACCAGGGCCCTGGCCGGCACCCCGCTCTTCAACCCGGCCAGCACTTCGGTCAGGCGCTGGGGTTTGACCGAGAGCACGACCACTTCGGCGTGTTCGGCAGCCTGGTTGTTGTCCGTGAAGGGATGGACCCCGTATTTCTGCTGCAGCTCATCCACGCGCTCCACACGGGTGTCTGCCGCGAACAGGTCCTCGGGTTTGGCCAGCTCCTGGCGGAGCAGGCTGGAGATCATGGCTTCCGCCATCGCCCCCGATCCGATAAAGGCAATCTTCTTGTCGAGCATCTCTCCTCCTTTGACCATTTAGCGATGCCCCCGCTCGGCGATGAACGGGGGCTGGTCTATTTTATCATTTCCCGGTGAATTGTTGGAGCGCCAGTCGCAGGCGTTCCTCCACGTCGTCCGGGGCGTCCTTGGGGATGGATTGGATGGCGGTCTGGGCCTCGACCACCGAGTAACCCAGGGCAGTCAGTGCGGCCAGGACCTCCGAATCGCTGTCGGACATGGCGGCGATCTTCTCCAGCCCGCTGGCCGGTTTCAGCCGGTCGTGCAGGTAGAGGACCATCTTTTGGGCGGTCTTTTTTCCCACACCGGGGACGCGGCTCAGCAGGTCCGGCTCGTCGCCGAAGACCGCCCGCTGAACGGTGTCGACTGTCAGCGTGGAGAGCGTTGCCAGGGCAGTGCGCGGCCCGACGCCGTCCACCCCGAGGAGGGTGGTGAAAAGCTCGCGATCCGCATGGGACTCGAATCCGTACAGGTTCCAGGCGTCTTCGCGCACGACCAAGTGGGTGAACAGGAAGACGGCCTCGCCGGCCTTCAGGCGTTCACGCAGAGGCTTGGGGACGAAAACCCGCAAACCGACGCCACCGGTCTCGATGATGATGGCTGTCTCTTCGATCTGGGTGATCTCACCACGTAAGGTTGCAATCATGGGAATATTCTAACACGAAGGACACCAAGGTCTCTAAGGCTTTTCCTTTGTGAGCCTTCGTGTCCTTCGTGTTTAGTATTTCTTCGTGTTGAGGTGGCAGATGGCGATTGCCAGGGCATCCGCGGCGTCGTCGGGTTTGGGAATCTTCGGCAGGACCAGCAGGGTCCGGACCATCTCCTGGACCTGGCGTTTCCCGGCCGAGCCGTATCCGGTCACGGCCTGCTTGACCTCGTTGGGGGTGTACTCGGCCACGTCCAGACCGGCCTCGCTGATGGCCAGCATGACCACCCCGCGTGCCTGCCCGACTGCGATGGCGGTGGAAACGTTGCGCTGGAAAAACAACTTCTCCACCGCAACCCCGTCGGGGCGGTGGAGAAGGAGAAGCTCATTCAATCGATGAAAAAGCAGTGAGAGGCGCTGGTGGGCGGGCAGCCCCGCCGGGGTCTGGATGGTGCCGTAGGAAGCCAGTTCCAGGCTGCCATCCGCCCGGTCGCGCACCAAACCGTAACCGGTGGTGGCCGTGCCCGGGTCGATCCCCAGCACCAGGGTCATGCCTACTCGGCCGCCTCAAGGGCAG
>DATJPX010000074.1:0-44235 GCA_035506155.1 Anaerolineales bacterium | reverse complement strand
AAATAGATCACGATCGTCATGATCTCGCTCACAGTGAGTTGGCCTTTGCGTAGCCTTTTGCGAGTGCCATCTCCAAGTAACAATCTTTCCCAAGTTGGTAGAAAGGTTTGGCAGAAGTCGTCGACATCCACGAACAATTCAAGTAGACTCATATGGGCGGGGTTCCTTTCTGGTAGCTTTAGGTTTCGTCACCAGAAAGTTTACCTGATTGTGAGCCCCGCCCCTTATCCATAACTCACGTTAAATATGAGAGTCAGATGCCACAGATTCTTGTATTCGGTTCCGATTGATCTATGCCGCCCAACGCCGGTTCCACCCCGTCGGTCGATTGGAAGGGTTTATTCGTCAACACACATCAATCTACTATTGGATCTGTACCAAGGAGCTATGAAATGCGCCGATCACGCTTCACCGCATTCCTTTCTTTGGCCATCATCTTCGATCTTTTCATCAGCGGCTGCGCTCAGGCAAAGCCCGTTCAGACACCGACCCCGACAGTCCCACCCGCAACGGCAACTTTGCTGGCCGAGATAGGGGAAATTGATGCTTTGCTCGGCAATCTGGCGGATCAATCCCATTTCACAGGCTCGGTTCTTATTGCCAAACAAGGCAAGGTATTGCTCAGCCAGGGCTACGGATTGGCAGATCGTGAACAGAACATTCCCAATACGTCGCAGACCCGTTTTCGGCTTGGCTCTGTCACCAAACAGTTCACTGCGATGGCGATCCTCATCCTGGAAAAACAAGGCAAGCTGAATGTCAAAGACCCAATTTGCAAGTATGTCCCGGATTGTCCTTCCACATGGGAGTCCATTACAATCAAAAACCTTCTGACTCATACGTCCGGTATTCCCGATTTCACTGGATTTGCTGATTACCTGAGCTCGCGGGCTGCGCCTACAACTCCCTTGCAAACCATCGCCCGGTTCAAGGATAAGCCGTTAGATTTCCAGCCCGGCGAAAAATTTAGTTATAGCAATTCCGGCTACATCGTGCTGGGTTACATCATCGAGCAGGTTTCCGGTCAAACCTATGAAGATTTTCTAAACCAATCGATCTTTACTCCATTGAGCCTGCGTGATACCGGTTACGATCACAATTCGAATAATTTGGCGGTGGGTTATCCGGATCGGTATTCGACCCGGCCGGCAGATTTTATCGATATGTCGATCCCATATGCAGCCGGTGGCCTGTATTCTACAGTCGAAGATCTTTACCGCTGGGAACAATCACTATCCACGGAGAAGCTGGTTCCGAAAGTTTATTTGGATGAGATGTTCGCTCCGCAGGTAGCCATCCCTGACAGCGAGTTCGCATACGGCTATGGATGGGTCATAGAGAAAAATTCGTTGGGTCAATTAGTTGATTGGCATAACGGGGGCATTGAAGGTTTTGCAACGATAATTGCACGGTATCCGGATGATCAGGTCACGATCATTGTCTTGAGCAATCAGCAGGACACCGATCCCAACCTGATCCTGCAGCTCCTGTCCGCCAAAATCTTTGGCAATCCGTAGGATAGCTGGTTGCGTGAAGAGAAATGGCGAAGCATCTTTATCTAGTTCGAAAAGGCCCTATATTGGTCGCGCCAACGCTCGCGCCGTTCTTGCCAATAAACCAATCCGTTGGGCGTCTTCTTTGATAAACAGAGAATCTTTTGTGGGAATCGCATGGTTTTGAAGAACTTATGGAGAGGTGAATGATGGCGTGTGAGTCCAAGTATTTTTCGCTAAGCTTGGAGTTGCTTAGAGTCTTGGGAGGATGGTCCGCGGACTGCGCTGAGAGGGCGCTGTCGGTCTACGGGAGTTATGCCAATTCAGACCCCCGGCCTCGTGCCGCAATTGATGGCATTCGGGTGTTTGCTGGCGGGGGAAAGCGAACCGCTCAGTTGCGTTCTCTTGCCCTGTCAGCGTATTCCGCTGCACGCGAGGCAGACGACCCGGCTGCAACCGCCGCCGCTCGCGCTGCTGGCCTGGCAGCGGCGAGCGCTTACACGCATCCATTGAAAGATGTTCAACAAACGAAACATATTGTCGGTCCAGCGGCCTATGCTGCGCTGGCACTTGAGCTCTACCACGCTGGCGATCCGAACATCGGGAATGAAGAGGTCCGCTGGGCAATCGAACACGTTCCCTCTGAAGTGCGCGAAGTCCTGCTGCAGATGCCCGCTCGTAACGCTGGAAACAGCCGGTTGGACAAGATGCTATATGAACTGGACGATGGAATTCGCAGCCGATCCTTTCCGGAACACGCCCAACATCAAGTTTCAGGCTGACAATCTGCAATGCAAATTGCAGCTGAACTTGGCGTCGTGGCCGTGCGCCTTTACCCCTATCCTTGAATAATCATAAAGACCCACAGACTGTATCAGGGAGTCAAGTGCAATGGAAAATCGATTTCTAGCCTGGGACGGTTGTACAAATGTTCGCGATCTCGGCGGCTTGAAGACCTGCGATGGCCGCCTGACTCGTTGGGGGGCCGTTGTGCGTTCGGATACCCCTGCCAGGCTCACTGAATGTATAAACAGGAAGGAGTAAGAATGGACCGAAATACCTGGCTTAGAGAAATGCGCCGCGAATGCGAAGAGAAATACGATCAAGCTGCCCCGCTCTATGGCGAAAAATATGGCTTATACAACAACACGACCCAACAGCAATTCATCCGGGAATTACTGAGTCTTCTTCCACGAGACAGCACGATCCTCGACGCAGCTTGCGGAGCGGGTAGGTATTTGCCATTCCTTCTCGAGAAGGAGCATTCGGTCGTTGCGATTGACCAATCCCAGGGTATGCTCACCCACGCAATGGCAAAATTCCCGGGCGTCCGCTTCGAGAAAGCCGGTTTACAGGAAATATCCTATCGAGGAGTTTTCGATGGCGTGATCTGCATGGATGCCATGGAAAATGTCTGTCCCGAAGATTGGCCGCTCGTACTTGGTAATTTCCATGGGGCGCTTAAAGAGCAAGGCTTTCTTTATTTCACGGCCGAAACGATCGAAAATACAAATGAAAACGAGGTCCAGCAGGCATTCGAAAGGGCTCAACGAGCCGGACTGCCGGTTGTCTACGGCGAGTGGCCAGACGAAGAGGTGTATCATTTCCACCCGACGAATCAACAGGTAAAGGAGTGGACTCGACAAGCAGGTTTCGAAATTCTCAAAGAAGGGAATGGCGAGATTTATTACTACCATATATTGGCACGAAAGGCCGCAAGTTGATCGCCCGATAAACTGCGTCCGCTGCTTGCTTCGGCCGCCCGATGCACAGAACGAAAATAATATAGAATTGCCCCCTGCAAGGTTGATCAGCAGGGGGCAATTTGTTGCTCAAATATGATCCGTGACTTTGAGATTGTTTGTCGGAATTCCGAGCTAGGTCGGTTGATTGGCCTCCGGCTCCGGATTTCCCTTATTTCTGCACACCGGCCGGGGTGACCACGAACCAGACGCCCTGAACATTTTCACCGGTGATATCGCCGGCAGCCTTGTCGCCAACATAAGTAGTACAGCGGCCAACCGTTATAAGTGACCTGGATCGATCCATCGGTCCGCGCGGCGGTGTACGCGTCGTAACTTTTCGAAGTTTGATCGAATTTCCAAAATAGGTACTTGACTCTTGTTCCGGTTAATGCTATGATTTTCTTGTAAACGCTTCCAAATTTTATCGATATATCCATGCTTGATAAGTGCTGTTAGGGTCAGGTTACCGCCGATTTTTCCCTTAAATCGGCGTATTAACTGCCTTTATTACCTGCTTATCGGGTGAAATCCGAAAAAATCAGGTTGTAAAGGCATATAAATCGAATAATCATGTAAACGCTTCCAAAATATATGGAAAAAGAATCCAACTTCAAGGTCACCATCATCGACGTCGCCGCAAAAGCCGGCGTCTCTTTCGGGACGGTCTCGCGCGTCATCAACGACGATGTGCATGTCAAGAAAGAGACCCGCGAGCGTGTCCTGAAGGCAATGCAGGAACTGGGCTTTGTCGCAAACCGCCAGGCCCGCAGCCTGGCCGGCGGAAAGTCCAATAGCATCGGCGTGCTCGTGCCCGACCTGGGAACCGGCTATATCGGGGAGATCATTCGCGGGATCGACGCGGAATTGAGCCTTACCGATTTGGATCTCATCCTTTACACCACCCATCGCACAGCCAGCAAGGAAGCCAATTACGTTGCCAACCTCGCCCGCGGTATGGTGGATGGCCTCTTGTTGGTCCTGCCGCGCAGCCCGGCGGATTTCATCGGAACGCTGACGCAGCAGAGCTTTCCCTTCGTCCTCATCGATCACCAGGGGTCCAGCCAGGACTGTCCAGCCGTCGGAGCGACCAACTGGCAGGGCGGCTATAACGCCACCGAATATCTGATCAAGCTCGGGCACCAACGCATCGGCTTTATCACCGGTTGGATGGACCTCGGCTGCGCGCTCGATCGCCTGGATGGTTATCGCTCTGCCCTGCGCACCTATCACATCCCCGAAATTCCGGAATTGATCTACCAGGGCTCCTTCTTCCAGCCGGACGGTTTTGCCGGAGCCTCGGCCATGCTCAATCTGCCGAACCCTCCGACCGCTATTTTTGCCTCGAACGACGTGATGGCGATGGGCGTCATGGATGCCGTCCGCAATCGCGGCTTGCGTGTTCCCGACGACGTCTCCGTGATCGGCTTCGACGACATTCCCCAGGCAGCCATGATCCGGCCGGCGCTGACCACGATCGGTCAGCCGCTGGAAAAGATGGGCCGCGTGGCGACCCAAATGCTGCTCGACCTTCTTCGCCATCCCAACAAGGATGCCAACCGGATTGAATTGCCTACCCAGTTGATCGTTCGTGATTCGTGCTGTGAACCACGGATGAACTAGCCAATCGAGTCAATTTCTTCAGGTAGAGGATAAAACCTCGTTGCGTAGTGAAAGGAGGTATTGCGGAGACCGGAAAATAAATCAGGTTAGCCCCTTTTGAATGACTATCGACTCTGTTTTGAAAATTCAAGGAAGGAGAAAATCAATGCTTCGCAAATTCGTAACGCTGGTCAGCATCGTGCTGATCGCCTCGTTTGCTCTTTCGGCTTGTACCCCCGCCACGGCGACGGTGGCTCCTGCTACCGTGGCTCCGGCGACTGTTGCGCCAACCGATACCGCTGTTCCGACTGCAAAACCGGTAACGATCGAATGGTGGCATATTACTACCGTCGACCCGGGCAAGACCCTCTGGCAGACCATGGCCAATGAATACATGGCTGCACATCCCAATGTCACCATCCACATCACGATCCTGGAAAATGAGGCATTCAAGACCAAACTGGCCACCGTCATGCAGGGCGGTACGCCCCCTGATATCTTCCAGAGTTGGGGCGGCGGTGTGATGAACGATCAGATCGCTGCTGGCATGCTTCAGGACATTACCCCGGCCCTCGATGCGGATGGCGGCGCTTGGCGGAACTCTTTCGCACCCGGTGCATTGGCCGTATATGCCCTGGACGGGAAGAATTATGGTGTGCCGTGGGACATGGGCGAGGTTGCTTGGTGGTACAACAAGGACCTCTTTGCCAAGGCTGGCATTACCAGCACTCCTACCACCTGGACTGATTTTCTGGCTGATGTCAAGACTCTCAAAGCAGCCGGCATCACTCCTATCTCCCTGGGTGAAAAAGACACCTGGACCGGTATGCATATCTGGTCCTATCTTGCCACCCGCATCTGCGGGCAGGCTAAGTTCCTGGCCGCCGCAAACCGCACGGGCGGTTCCTTCAGCGATCCCTGCTTTGTCGAAGCTGGCCAGAAACTGCAGGAGTTGATTGCCCTCCAGCCCTTCCAGCCCGGTTTCCTGGGCGCATCGCATGATGTCATGCAGGGCACCTTCGGCAACGGCAAGGCCGCCATGGAACTCTCCGGACAGTGGGCTCCCGGCTCCGAAGCTGGTCAGGCTGCCGATAAGAAGGGCGTTGCCAATCTGGGCCTGTTCAACTTCCCGGCGGTCGAGGGCGGTGCTGGCGATGTAACGGACGTCATGGGCGGCGGCAATGGCTTCGCCATTGGCAAGAACGCACCGCCGGAAGCCATCGACTTCGTCAAGTACCTGACCGCTCCGGAACAGCAGGCGCGTGTCGCTGCCAGCGGTGGTGGAATCCCGGTTGTCAAGGGCGGTGAAGTTGGCTTGACCGAACCCGGCAGCACGGCGAATCCCGCCATGGTCCAAGTCCAGGCGAGCTTTGCGGCTGCGAAATACTTCCAACTCTACTACGACCAGTATATGCCCTCTGCCATGGGCGGCATCATCAACGATGCTGTTGCTAAACTCTATGCAGGTACCTCAACGCCTGAAAAGGTTGCCGCGGAGATCGAAGCAGGAGCCGTGACGACCTTCGGTAAGTAAGCGATTTCATCTTGGGCGGGGGTTGGGTTCGGGATTACCCGACCCCCGCCAACCTTCTCTTTATGAATGGTCACTTTGCATTTCCGAAGAACGCTTTATGACCATTCCATCGAAGATGCTTGTAGGAATTCCTTCTATCTGATGGCTTCCCCGCCAAAGGAAAAAGGAACTGGAGATTTATCATGTTTATCCCCCAAGTCAAGAGGAACGACTCAGTGTCGTCCTCCGCGATACGCACTCCTCGCCGGGTGCAAGATTACGTGACGATCGCGCTATTTTTATTGCCAGCAGTTGTCCTTTTCGTTCTTTTTCTTTTCTATCCCATTCTTCGGTCGATGTATTACAGCCTGTTCAATTGGAATGGCTTGGGGCCTGCTACCAGATTCATCGGGCTGAATAATTACAAGGCGATCCTGACGGATCAGGTTTTCGTGGAAGCGATTGAACACTGTCTCATCATAGTGGTGTTCTCTTTGGCCGTCCAGCTGCCCCTGGCTCTGCTGTTGGCCATCATGGTCGGACGGGATTTGCCAGGTCGGGTGTTTTTTCGGTCCGTCTTTTTCATGCCTTACGTTATTTCAGAAGTCATCACAGGCATCATTTGGATCAGCATGTTCAGTCCTGATCCGGAGAATGGCCTGATCAATGCGCTTTTGGTCCTCATACCTGGCGTCCATGCCCAGAATTTCCTTGGGGATATCAACCAGGTGATGCTCTGCGTTTTTCTTGTTCTCACCTGGAAATATTTTGGATTGCACATGTTGTTGTATATGGCTGGCCTGCAAAACATCCCCAAGGAGCTCGAAGAGGCTGCCATGATCGATGGCGCCAATCGCTGGCAGACGATCTGGTACGTTACCATTCCTCTGCTTGTTACCACCATCCGCACCACCATCTACCTGTCAGTTTTGGGCTCGCTCACCCAGTTCCCCCTGGTCTGGATCATGACCCGCGGTGGGCCAGTGAATGCCAGTGAAATGATGGCCACGTACATGTACCGTTATGCTTTCCTTCGTACCCAATTGGGATACGGTTCAGCTGTCGCGCTGGTCATGTTGGTTTTCTGCTTGATCTTTTCCGTGGCATATCAATGGCTTAACCGCCAGCCTGACCCCTTGAGTGGTGTCTAGAAAAGGAACCTTCATGGCGACCCTTGATGTTCGCAAAGTTGATTCTTTCAAAAAGAAGCTCCCCAGGTTCTTCCAGTACCTTGTGCTGGGAATTGTGACCCTGATCATCATTGTGCCCCTCGTAATCATGGTCTTCGGAGCCCTTAAGACTCGCGGCGAGATGTTCTTACATCCTTATACCTTGCCCATTCCTCCGCATTGGGAGAATTTTGGCCAGATCCTCACCACGCCTTCATTTTGGGACATGCTGCGCAACAGCCTCTTTGTGATGGTGGCGTCTACGGCTGGCGTGTTGGTCGTTTGCAGTCTGGCTGCCTTTGTCTTTGCCCGCATGGAATTCCGCGGCAAGGATCTGGCGTTCAATATACTGACCCTTGGGCTCATGTTCCCGATCACCGTCGCGATCATGCCAGTCTATCTCGTCATCCGTCAAATGAAACTGATCGACACTCTCCTTGCGGTCATCCTGGTGCAAACTGCCTTCGGGATTTCCGGGAACACACTGATCCTGCGCGGCTTCTTCCTGTCGATCCCGGCGGAGCTTCAGGATGCCGCTTCCATCGATGGTTGTTCTGCATTTGGCTTTTTCTGGAGAATTCTGCTTCCGCTTGCGCGCCCCGCCCTGGCTGCAGTCGGCGCTCTGACCATGATCGTCAGTTGGAATGACCTGCTCACCCCCTTGGTTCTACTCAACCGCGATGCACTTTGGACTCTGCCACTCGGTACCATGCAATTCCAGGGGCAATACAGTTCGGATATGGCGCTTACGGCTGCTTTCGTGACCTTGTCCGCATTGCCTGCTATCCTCTTCTACTTGTTCGCAGAACGCCAGATCGTCTCCGGCCTGACCGCCGGAGCGCTCAAAGGCTGATCGCAGGATATCCAGCGATGTCTCGTTTTCGCCCGCTCCAAGTCGTCATCTTGACCTCTCTTCTCCTTTCAGCGTGTGGTCGGCAGGCTGCTCCGAGGGTGTCGGAAGCAGCCCCGACCATGCCTGAGCCGCCCACGAGCACCCCGATGCCACCTCTTCCCACCCCTCCGCCTGAAAAATCCTTCGAAACAGGCCAGTATCGCGATCTCTTCCAGGATTACCTGGGCAAATCGGATTCCGAGGTCAAGGGGAAGCTGGATGCCGCCTGGAGCCAACTTTTTTATGGGGATGACGATGTCCAGCGGATCTATTACCCGGTTGGCGACGACATGGCGTATATCGAGGACATCGGCAATTCCGACGTCCGGACCGAAGGGATGTCCTACGGGATGATGATCGCGGTCCAGCTGGACAAGAAAGCGGAATTCGACCGGCTCTGGAAGTGGGCCAAGACCTATATGTATCACCCGGACGACCCCTATAAGGGATATTTCGCCTGGCACTGCACGACCGATGGAAGAATGCTGGATTCCAATCCCGCCTCCGACGGGGAGGAGTGGTTCGTCATGGCTTTGTTCTTCGCCTCCGCCCGCTGGGGCGACGGCGAGGGGATTTTCAATTATCGGGCCCAGGCCCAGGAAATCCTCGATACCATGCTCCACACGGATGAGCAGAACAGCGATTTTTCCACGAATATGTTCAACGCCGGCGCCAGGGAGGTCGTTTTTGTACCCAAGATCGGCCGGGATTCGGGTTTTACCGACCCTTCGTATCACCTTCCGGCGTATTACGAACTGTGGGCGCTTTGGGCGAACCGGGATAACCAGTTCTGGGCGGCTGCAGCCCAGTCCAGCCGGGATTTTTTCAAGAAAGCAGCCAACCCTCAAACCGGTCTGATGCCCGATTACGCCAATTTCGACGGCACGCCGTATGGAACGGACGAACACAAGGATTTTCGGTTCGATGCCTGGCGGACCCTGTCCAACGTGGCGGTCGATTATTCCTGGTTTGGTAAAGATCCGTGGGAGGCCGAACAGTCCGACCGCGTTCTGGGTTTCCTGGCTTCCCAGGGGCTGGATTCCTATCCGAATCAATATTCCCTGGACGGGAAGACATTGGCCGGCGACCGTTCGACCGGTCTGGCGGCGATGGCCGGGGTCGCGGCGCTGGCCGCGGACCCACAAACGGGAAAACCCTTCGTCCAGGCGCTCTGGGATGCGAGTATCCCCTTCGGCCAGTGGCGCTATTACGATGGCATGCTCTACCTGCTGGCGCTTTTGCATGTCAGCGGTAATTTCCGCATCTTTACACCGGGGAAGTCAAGTTTCAATCGTTGACTGTTGCAACAGTCGCTTCATTCCGCGGTACCGCAGTCTGAAATGACAGAATGGTTCTACAGACGTGGAGAAGGAGGTAGAGGAATATAAGTCTATATTTCACATTCCATCACCACCCAAATCGGATCCTATTCAAAGAGAAGGAGAATCGAAATGAACCGCAAGTTTTTGTACGTCACGATGTTGATCGTCCTGGTCGTCAGCTTGATTGGTTGCAGTTCCAATGGAGCTACTACCGGCGGCAAAATTAAAGTCGGCCTTTCTTTCTCCGATTACGCCACGGAGCGCTGGCCGATCGAAGCGGCCCAGATGACCCAGTTGCTGCAGAAAAAAGGGTATGAAGTGATCGTGCAGGAAGCCGATCATGACGTCAAGCTGCAAAGCGACCAGATCGATAACATGGTCTCCCAGGGCGTGAAGGGCCTGATCGTCATTGCTGAAGATGGCGATGCCGCCGTTACCCCCGTCGAGAAGGCCGTCGCTGCGGGCGTGAAAGTGATCGCCTATGACCGCCTCATCAAGACCTCCAAGATTTCGGCTTACCTGTCCTTCGACAATGTCGAAGTTGGTAAAAACGAAGCCGATGGCGTCGTTAAGGCCCTCGGATTGGACACGGGCAACCCGACTTGGACGGCAGCCAACCCCGTGAAAATGGTTCTCTCGGGCGGCTCCCCGACCGATAACAACGCAGTCCTGGTCCGCCAGGGCCAGATGGAAGTCCTCCAGCCCTATATCGATAAGGGCGTCATCAAGGTCGTGGCCGACCAGTGGGTAGAGAACTGGGATGCCGCCAAGGCCGAGGCGATGATGGAGAACATCCTTACCGCCCAGCAGAACAAGGTCGACGCGGTTGTGGCTTCGAACGACGGCACGGCGCTCGGTGAACTCCAGGCGCTCGCCGCTCAGGGATTGGCCGGCAAGGTCCCGATCTCCGGACAGGATGCCACCGCGGATGGCTGCAACAGCATCGTCAAGGGCCAGCAGACCGTCACCGTATTCAAGGATACCCGCCTGCTCGCCCCGAAGGCCGTCGACATGATCGATGCCCTGATCAAGGGCCAACCGATCACTGGCCTGCAGTCGTTCTCGCTGGCGACGCTCACCGGCAACAAGTCCCTGACCGGGAATATCCAGGCAGCCTTCCTGCCGGTCGTCCAGGTCACCAAGGACAATGTCTACGATGTGGTCGTCAAGAGTGGCTTCCAGTCGTACGACGATGTCTATCGCGGCGTTCCTGCAGATCAACTGCCTCCGCGACCCTAATCTCTGATCCAGATGCTTGAAACCCCGGCTCCCGGAGTTCTACCCCGGGAGCCGGGAATTCCGCCAAAGACGATCGCGACGAGGTAGTTCAGGTTGATCGGAGGAGGACCCAGTGGACAACGAAATTATTCTCGATTTTAAACATATTACGAAGACATTTCCTGGTGTGGTTGCGTTGGATGATGATTCTTTCCAGATCCGCCGGGGGGAGATCCACGGCATCTGCGGTGAGAACGGCGCCGGCAAGTCCACCCTGATGAAGATTCTTTCCGGCGTCTATCCCTACGGCACCTATGAAGGCAGCGTGATCTACGACGGCGAGGAGTTGAGGCTTGGCCAGAGTTCCATCCATGCGGCGGTCGAGAAGGGGATCGCCATCGTCTATCAGGAGCTGACCCTGGTCCCCACCCGGACGGTCGGCGAAAATGTCTTCCTGGGCAAGGAACCGGTGGAATACAACCTGATCAACTGGAACAAGCTGTACGCCGATACACAGGCGATCCTGGATAAATACCAGTTGGACGTAGACCCGCGGGCGATCGTCAGCAATCTGGGCGTCGGGAAGATGCAGATGGTCGAGATCGCCAAAGCCCTCTCCGAAAACGCCCAGATCCTCATCCTGGACGAGCCCACCAACGCCCTCAGCAAGGCCGAAGTGGAAAAGTTGATGGAGATCCTCAGAGGCCTGAAGGAGCACGGCATCACCTGCATCTATATTTCCCACCGCCTGGAGGAATTCTTCCAGATCACCGACCGCGTCACGGTCATGCGCGACGGGAAGATCATTACTACCCAGCCGATCGAAAAGGTGACCCAGAACGACCTGGTCAGGTACATGGTCGGCCGCGAGATGAAGGAACGCTTCCCGGAGGGGAACCGCCACCCTGGCGAGGTCGTTTTCGAGGTCGAGGGCTTGGAAGCAGCCGATCCCAACAATTCCGCCCGCAAGGTCCTGAACGGGGTCAGCTTCGATGTGCGCAAAGGGGAAATCCTCGGGATCGCCGGCCTGATGGGTTCCGGTCGGACCGAGCTGGTGCTGACCCTCTTCGGGGAATATGGCAGGATCACCCAGGGTACGATCCGACTGGAAGGACGGGAGATCGAGCCGAAGAGCGCCCGCCAGGCAATCGATACGGGCCTGAGCCTCGTGCCGGAGGATCGCAAGAGAATGGGATTGGTGCTCATCCAGTCGATCCTCAGGAACATTTCCCTCCCCAACCTGGACCAGTTCTCCAAATTCTTCCGGATCAACGCCAACGAGGAGATGCAGGCCAGCTTGCATCAGGCCAAAAGCCTGACGATCAAGGCCGCCAGCCTGGATGTGCAGGCGTTGACGCTTTCCGGCGGCAATCAGCAGAAAGTGGTCATCTCGAAATGGCTGCTTTCGAAGCCGACCGTCCTGATCATGGACGATCCTACCCGCGGCATCGATGTGGGCGCCAAATTCGAGATCTACAAATTGATGAATGATCTGGCCGAGCAGGGTGTGGCGATCATCATGATCTCCAGCGAACTGGAGGAAGTCCTGGGAATGAGTGACCGGGTCATGGTGATGTGCCGGGGGCATTCCACCGCCACGCTGCCGGTCGCAGAAGCCAGCCAGGAACGTGTTATGGCCTTGGCCACGGGTGTTGCCGTCGCCTGAGAACGAAAAGAAAAGAGAGAGGTGATCTCATGACTATTTCTACTGTGGAAGTAAAAACGAAAACGAGTTTGGGGGGCCGGATCCTTTTGAGCCTGCGGCGCAATATCCAGACTTATACGCTGCTCATAGCAGTGGTTGTCATTTGGGCGATCTTTTACTTTCTCACTGGCGGCAGTTATCTGGACCCACAAAACATCTCGAACCTCTTCCGCCAGATGACTGTGACATCATTCCTGTCCCTTGGCATGGTGCTGGTGATCGTGACCGGCGGCATCGACTTGTCGGTGGGCAAGCTGGCCGGATTTGTCTCGGTGGTTTGCGCGTATTTGCAATATTTCGTCTGGTACAAATATATCCCGAATCAGCCGTTGTTGGCGGCCGCCCTTTCGGTCGTCTGTGGCCTGTTGGTCGGCATCGCCGCCGGCGCCCTCCAGGGCTATCTGATCGCTTTCCAGGGATTGCCGGCGTTCATCGTGACCCTGGGCGGCATGTGGCTCTTCAATGGCTTGATCCTCTGGCGGACGGCCGGCAAGACCATCGCCGCCCACCAGGAATACTTCTCTTTCATCGGTCAAGGGTACGTTCCATCTATATGGGGCTGGGTGATATTTGGGGTGATCGTGGTCTTCCTGGTATGGAATGTGTTCGGCAGCCGCAGAGGCAAACAGAAGTATGGCTTCCCTCTTCGGCCGCTCTACCTCGATCTCTTGGGCGCGGCTGTCCCGATTGTTTTGATCCTTGCCTACATCCTCAGTGTTAATTCCTACAAGGGGATCCCGTTCCCCGTGTTATTGTTGGCTGCCGTGGCGATGGTAATGCTCTATGTCTCGAACAATACCCGTTTCGGCCGTTACGCCTATGCCATTGGCGGCAATCGCGAAGCCGCCCGGCTCTCAGGCATCAACATCACCAGCGTCATTTTCAGGGTCTTCATCCTGATGGGTGCGTTGTGCGGTGTCGCCGGCATCGTTTTGGCCTCTTACGTTGGCTACGGGACGATCGCGGCCGGGCAGGGGTACGAACTGGATGCCATCGCCGCTTGCATCCTGGGCGGCACCTCGCCGCTGGGCGGCGTCGGTACCATTCCTGGAGCCCTGATCGGGGCCTTGATCATTGGCAGCCTCACGACCGGTCTGCAGATGATGAATGTGGCGCCTGCCTGGCAGTATGTTGTCAAGGCGGTCATCCTGGTGGTGGCAGTCCTCATCGATATCTATTTTAAGAAGAATCGGTAAGATCGGATTTTCCTGGCGTCTTGGGGGAATGCCTGGACAATCCCCCAAGTTTCGCCTAATATTATGAGATCTGATCGGAAAGAGGATAGATTCATGACTACAACTTATGAACCAAAGCCCGAGCACAAGTTCACCTTTGGCCTGTGGACCGTAGCCAATCGCGGCGCTGACCCGTTCGGTTATGCTGTCCGTGAACACAAGACGCCTGCCGAGCTGGTCCGCCTGCTCGGCGAGGTGGGCGCTTATGGCGTCAATTTCCACGACAACGACTTGATTCCCATCGATGCCACTCCCGCCGAAGCCGACGCCATCAAAAAGGATTTTCGCAAGGCTCTGGCTGACACCGGCCTGGTCGTTCCCATGGCGACTACCGACCTGTTCCACGAGCCGATCTTCAAGGATGGCGCTTTCACTGCCAACGACCCGCAGGTCCGGGCCTTCGCCCTCCAAAAGACACTGCGGGCGATCGACCTGGGCGTCGAGTTTGGGGCGAAGGTCTATGTTTTCTGGGGCGGCCGGGAAGGCACCGAAACGGATGCCAGCAAGAACCCCGTCGATGCGATCAGGCATAACCGGGAAGCGCTCAATTTCCTGTGCGACTATGTTCTCGACAAGAAATACGATCTGAAGTTTGCCCTCGAAGCCAAGCCCAACGAGCCGCGCGGCGACATCTATAACCCGACCACCGGACATATGCTGGCCTTCATTGCCACACTTGACCATCCCGAGATGGTGGGCGTCAACCCGGAGGTGGCTCACGAGCACATGTCGGGGCTGAACTTCATGCATGGGGTCGCCCAGGCCTGGGAAGCGGGCAAGCTCTTCCACATCGATTTGAACGATCAATATCCCGGCCGGTATGACCAGGACCTGCGTTTCGGGTCCCGCGACCTGAAAGCCGCCTTCTTCCTGGTCAAATTCCTGGAGGACGTCGGTTACACGGGCAGCCGGCATTTCGATGCCCATGCCTACCGGACCGAAGACTATGAAGGCGTCAAGGATTTCGCCCGCGGCTGCATGCGCACCTACCTGGTCCTGAAGGACAAAGCTGCCTGCTGGAACGCCGACAAGGAAATCCAGGCCCTGCTGGCCGAGATCAACGCCGATGACGGGTCGATGGCCGCCTTTCTCGGGAAATTCTCGCCGAAGAAGGCTGCCGACCTCAAGGCGCGCTCTTTCGACCGGACGGCGATTGCCGCCCGCGGCTTGAAATACGAACGCCTTGACCAATTGACCATCGACCTCCTTCTGGGTGCACGCTGATGTCGTATCGTGATTCTGCCTTACCGGTTTCCGAGCGGGTGGGTGACTTGCTCGGCCAGATGAACCTCGATGAAAAACTCGCCCAGATGTCTGCGTTCTGGATCTTTGAGTTGTTGGATGGCGATGAAAGGCTTTCGACAGAAAAACTGACCTGCCTGATCTCGAAAGGGATCGGGCAGGTGACGCGTGCCGCAGGCGCATCCACGCTCGATCCGCTGGAAAATGCCAGGACGGTCAATGCCATCCAACACTATCTGGTGAATGAAACGCGCCTCGGAATCCCGGCGATCGTCCACGAGGAATGTTGTTCCGGGTACATGGCCCTGGGTGGAACGCTCTTTCCACAGGTGCTTGGCCTGGCCGGCACGTTCCAGCCCGACCTGGCCCGGAAAATGACTGAAGTAATCCGCAAGCAGATGAGGGCGGTCGGTGCCCACCAAGGGTTGGCGCCCGTTTTGGATGTCGGCCGCGATCCACGCTGGGGACGGGTTGAGGAGACCTTCGGGGAGGATCCAACCCTGGTCAGCCAGTTCGGGGTAGCCTACATCCGCGGCCTCCAGGGCGAATGCCTGGCGGACGGCGGCGTAATGGCCACCGGGAAGCATTTCATCGGTCACAGCGTGTCCCAAGGTGGGCAAAACTGCGCCCCGGCCCATGTCGGGAGGCGCGAGCTGTGGGACATCTACCTGCCTCCTTTCCAGGCCGCCATTCGCGATGCGGGTCTGCACTCGATCATGAATTCTTATCCGGAGATCGATGGCGAGGTCGTGGCGGCATCCCACGACCTCCTGACCGACCTGCTTCGCCGGCAGTTGGGTTTCGATGGTTTGCTGGTTGCGGACTACGAAGCCATCTTGATGCTCCATTCGTACCATCACTTGGCGCCGGACCGGGCCACGGCCGGTGCCCTTGCCCTGCGGGCCGGGATCGAGGTGGAATTGCCCAACCCGGCATGCTACCAGGAGGCGCTCAAGGAAGCGCTTGAGAAGGGCATGGTCGAGCCGGGTCTGGTCGATGAGGCCGTTCGCCGGCACTTGCAGAAAAAATTCGAGCTTGGCCTGTTCGATCACCCTTACGTGGACGAGGGACGGGTCTTGGAAGTCTTCGATACATCGACCCAGCGCGCCCTGGCCCGGGAGATCGCCGACCAGAGCCTGGTCCTGCTGACCAACCACGATTTGCTGCCTCTCAAAACGGGGCTGGCGAAGCTGGCCGTCATCGGGCCGTGTGCGGACCAGGCCCGGATGCTTCAAGCGGATTATTCCTTCGGCGCGATGATGGAATACATGTCGTCCATCGCCGCCCCCGGCACCCCTTTGAGCCATTTGGACTGGGATAAGGTCGCCGAAAAGTCGGTCCGGATCCCCACTGTCCTGGATGCCATTCGGGCGGCCAGCCCGGCCACCCAGGTGCTTTTTGCCCGTGGTTGCGAGGTCCTCGGGGGAGACCGCTCCGGGTTCGCGGCCGCGCTCCAGGCGGCTCAACAAGCCGATGCGGTCGTTCTCGTCCTTGGGGATCGGTCCGGTTTGACGCCGGACTGCAGCTGCGGGGAGACCCGCGACAGCGCCGACCTGCGCCTGCCAGGCGTCCAGAACGACCTGGCCATGGCCATCCTGGATACCGGGAAGCCGGTCGTCATCGTACTGGTCAACGGCCGGCCGCTGGCGATCCCGGAGCTGGCCGAGCGGGCGGGCGCCATCCTGGAGGCCTGGCTTCCAGGGGAGGAGGGCGGTCCGGCCATTGCGGCGGCCCTGTTCGGGGAGGCCAATCCGGGCGGAAAGCTGCCGATCACCTTCCCGCGCCACGTCGGCCAGTTGCCCATTTTCTACAATCAAAAGCCCTCGGGAGGCAAGTCGAACTGGTACCTCGACTATGTGAACATCTCCTCCACTCCATTGTTCCCATTCGGACACGGGTTGAGCTATACGACTTTCGAGTACACGGATTTTTCGTACCCTGCGCGGGATGCCCGGGCCGGGGAAACCGTCGACCTGTGCGTACGGGTGAAGAACACGGGCAAGCGAGCCGGGGAAGAAGTCGTCCAGCTGTATGTCTGTGACGAGTACGCCAGCCTGCCGCGGCCGGTCAAGGAGTTGAAGGGCTTCACCCGCCTGAAACTGGATGCGGGGGAGAGCCGGTTGGTTACCTTTCATTTTCCTGTGGACCAGCTGGCGTTCTATGACCAGGAAATGAATCTGGCCGTGGAAAGCGGGTCCGTCCGGGTGATGCTGGGCTCTTCGTCGGCGGACATTCGCTGTGAAGGTCGGATCACGATCGCTGGCGGCCCGAAAACACCCGTCGCCGACCGGGTTTTCGTCTGCCCGGTCGAGATCGAACCGAGCTAGAGTTCAAAAAAGGAAAGCATTGATGACCATGCGATATTTCCTCGGGATCGATGTTTCCACGACCGGCAGCAAGGCGCTCTTGATGGCGGAGGACGGCCGTGTCGTGGCTGTTGCGTCTTCCCCTCACAGCCTGCAGACGCCTCGCCCGCTGTGGTCCGAGCAGGACCCGCAGGAGTGGTGGACAGCGGTCTCCACTAGCATCGGCAAGGTATTGACCGATGCCCGATTGAAAGGGCCGGATGTGGCTGCAGTCGGGTTGACCGGCCAGATGCATGGCCTGGTATTGCTGGATGCCGGGGGAGCGGTCCTGCGCCCGGCCATCCTCTGGAACGACGGGCGTACGCAGGACCAGTGTGACGAGATCCATCGGATGGTCGGGAGGGAACGTCTGGTGCAGGTGACCGGCAACCTCGCCCTGACCGGTTTTACCGCCCCGAAAATCTTGTGGGTTCAGCAGAATGAGGCGGAAGTCTATGCCCGCGCCCGGCACGTTCTCCTGCCGAAGGATTACGTCCGCTACCGGCTCACGGGGGAATATGCCATGGACAAGGCGGACGGCTCGGGGACGATCCTGTTCGACTTGAAACGGCGCGCCTGGTCGACGGAATTGCTGGATGCCCTTGGAATTCCGCCTGAATGGATGCCGGCCACGTTCGAGGGACCGGTTGTCACCGGTCAGGTTTCCACGGTCGCAGCTGCGGCGACCGGCCTGGCCGCGGGTACGCCGGTCGTAGCCGGCGGCGGGGACCAGGCTGCCCAGGCGGTCGGCGTTGGGGCGGTCGAGCCGGGTATCGTCGCCCTGACCCTTGGGACGAGCGGGGTCGTCTTTGTCTCGACGCCCGACGCCCTGGTCGAGCCTCAGGGGCGCCTGCATGCCTTCTGTCATGCCGTTCCCGGGATGTGGCACTTCATGGGCGTGATGCTTTCCGCGGCAGGCAGCCTGCAATGGTATCGCGATACGCTTGCACCCGGCGTGAGCTTCGACGACCTGACGGCGGAAGCCGGGACCGCCCCGGCCGGAAGCGAGGGGCTGCAATTCCTGCCGTATCTGACCGGAGAGCGTACCCCCTATCCCGATCCGCTGGCCCGGGCAGGCTTCATCGGCCTGACCGCCAGGCACGGACGCAGCCACATGTCGAGATCCGTGCTGGAAGGCGTGGGTTTCGGATTGAAAGATTGCTTCGAACTGATCCGTCAATCCGGCCTGGGAGAGATCCGTCAGGTGCGGATCTCGGGCGGAGGGGCGCGCAGTCAGCTCTGGCAGAAGATCCTGGCCAGCATTTTTGAAGTCGATCTGGTGACCGTGGGCACAACGGAAGGAGCCGCATTCGGGGCGGCGCTGCTGGCTGCGGTGGGGCAGGGGACCTGGAAGGATGTACCGGCAGCCGCCCGTGCGGCGGTCAAGACGACCGGGTCTGTTTCTCCGGAATCGACCTGGGTCCGGACTTATCGAGATGCTTATCCCATTTACCGGGAACTGTACCCGGCCCTGACGCCCAGTTTCCTGCACATGGCCGGGAAGTGAAAGCCGATCGGGGTATGGTGGATCGCCGGGGTTTTTGCAGCCTCTTCTTACTGCTTATTCCCCAACCGACCTCTCCCGGTGATTAGATCTACCACCCGATAGACCCTCGCCACAGCGAGGGTCTATTATTCTGTCGTGACTTGGATCGGTTTCCTCCGGATCCTGCCGGGAGGACTCATAAACGCGCAGGGTCAGCTTTTTCCCCAACCGTGAAAGTAAAGAAGGGTACCGGGTCTGTCTGTGAGCGGAGGACGAGCCCGGCGGCTTCGAATGCGGCCCGCACCTGGGTCCGCGAGAGGGGATGTCCGTGAGCCGTCAGGCTCATATCAGCGAGTATGAACAGCCCGCCCGGGCGCAGCACCCGGGCGGCTTCGCGCACCCCCTGGGCCTGGTCGGTCCAATGGTGAAAGGATACGGTGCTGGTCACCAGGTCGACCGATCCGTTCTCGAGGGGAAGGTGCTCTGCCGGGGCCTGGTAGATCGTCGCCTGGGGAGTTTGCGCGCGGGC
The DNA here is from genome assembly GCA_035506155.1 of Anaerolineales bacterium. GTDB lineage: Bacteria > Chloroflexota > Anaerolineae > Anaerolineales > Villigracilaceae > UBA877. The sequence goes on along the minus strand of DATJPX010000074.1, from coordinate 24,742 downwards.
CTGGGCGACCATCCCCTCGGCCAGGTCGACGCCCGCCAGGGCTGCCGACGGCCAGCGTGCCTGCATCCTGCGCAGCAGACGACCGGTGCCGCAGCCGATATCCAGGATACCTGCCGGCGAAAAGCCGGCGGGAACGCGCTTCAATACTCCCTTGTGGACATTGTCGAAGAGCAGCCACTGCATGAAGGAACGTTCGTAAGTTTCCGACCACTGGTTGAAATGGTCGCGTCCGTTGACGTCGCGGGTCCGTGACATGATTTACCTCAAGCTTTCAATAAACGCAGGACCATCCCGGGGGATGGGAGGAAATTGGGGGAGGCAGGTGAACTGGACATCGTAAACAAACCCTGCGTGAACTGGGTGATCGCCAAGCCCTGGACCGTGGCCATGAAGGTCATTGCCAGTTCATCCGGGTTGCCCGGGACCACCTGGCCGGCGGCCTGGCCGGCTTTGATCAATTCGGTCAGCTTTGAATTGACCTGTTGTCCGAGGGTCGCCACAAACTTGCCGGCATCAGGGGGGGTGTCCTCGCTGACAAGCGATTGGGTCAGGACAAGCATGTATTCGGGATGGATGACCAGGCCTTGCAGCATGCGTTCGGTGATCTGGGCGAGCCGGGCCCAGGGGTCGGGATCGGGACCGGCCGATTCGTCGAAGGCTGCCAGGGCGCCGCTCATGGCGCGCTCGATGACGGCGGTGAACACTTCATCCTTGCTGGCGAAATAGTGGTGGATCAGCCCCTGACTGATCCCTGCCTGGGTGGCGATATCCGAGATTTTGGTGGCCTTGAAGCCCTTGTAGGCGAAGACCTTGAGGGCAGTGTGCAGGATCTGGTCGCGGCGCTCATCCCTGATCTTCTGGTTGGAGACACTCGTTCTGGGAGACATAGCACCTTTCTATTGGTTGAACTATTATTCAATCAATAATACTATATCTATTTGCCTGCTGTCAAGGGAACAGAAATCTGGATTAGGGCGGAGTTGGTCAAAAGGCAAACGGTTTTCAGTACGAAAAACGCTGCCCCCGAATTTGGGAGAGCGTTTTTTTTTTGCGCTCATCTTCGCTGTGTGGTTCTATCTCTTATTTCATTAGTAGTACCAGTTGGTACAACCCTTCGATGACCATGTCGGCATCCTGGAGGGCACAGGGTCGCCCGATGCCCACGGCCCCCATGCCGGCCCGGTGGGCGGCCTCGATCCCGGCTTCGGCGTCCTCGAATACCACGCAGTCCTCAGGCGGGATCCCCAGCTCCGTGGACGCGCGCAGGAACACTTCCGGGTCGGGTTTGGCCTGGCGGACCTTGGTACCGTCGATGATCGAATCGAACAGGCAAGAAATATGCAATCGTTCGAGGATCAATGGGGCGTTCTTGCTGGCCGATCCGAGGGCGATTTTTACATTTCTTCGGCGGATGCTCTTCAGATATTCCACGACGCCTGGCAGGATTTCAGAAGCGTCGAGGCGCTGGATGTATTCCACGTACCAGTCATTCTTCCGGGTCGCCATCGACTGTTTGGTGATTTCATCCACGTCCAGGCCGCCGATTTCGAGCAGGATCTCCAGGGAGCGGAGGCGGCTGACCCCTTTGAGACGCTCGTTGTCGGATTCGGTAAAGTCGAATCCAAACTCCTTTGCCAGCCGCTTCCAGGCGAGGTAATGATATTTGGCGGTGTCTACGATGACGCCGTCCAGGTCGAGGATCGCCGCCCGCATTTTCCGGATCATGGCCGGGCGCGCTCCGGTACGAGCGGTACGGTCAATTCCCCGGTCGAAGGCAGCGGGTGGGAATTTCCGGCGACTGAGATGGAAAGGTTGGCTGCATGCGCCCCGGATATCTTGGCTGTGACGCTTTCCGCGGAAATCGACAGGAGTAATTTCTGACCGCAAAGGACGATCGGCAGCGAGACCCGTTTCCAGTGCGCGGGCAGGTGGGGATCGATGAAAATGGTTTCCCCGGCGGAGCGGATGCCGCACAGCCCCAGGACGGCCGCCATCCAGGCCCCGCCGTTCGCAGCCGGGTGGGTCCCGCCGATGTACAACGTCCCGACGTATTGTTTCCCCTCGCCGGTCAGGTCGATCGTCGCGGTTTTCATGAAGTATTTGTAGGCCCAGTCTGTTTTGCCGATCTGGGCGGCTATTAGCGAGTAGGAACAGGCGCTCAACGTGGAGCCGTGCTCGGTGCGCGGCTCGTAATACTCCCAATTGGCGGCTTTGACATCCTTCGAATATTTTTCACCGAACAGGTAGAGCGCCAGGATTACATCGGCCTGTTTGATGACCTGGGTCGTGGTCGCCAGCCCATTCCCGCCACCGAGATACTCGTTGGGCTGGAGCTTGCGTTCCAGGAGGGTTTTCAACGGGACATCTTCGAGCGAAAGATATCCGTCGAACTGTGGGAGGACGCTCAAGGCGGGGTCCGGCGCGGGCAGGTAGAGGCCCTCGGACAATTCCTTGATCAGGGCCAGGTCGGCCGCGAAGGCCAAACTGGAGACCAGTTCTGCAAATTTCTGGGGGGAATGAGCTTGCAGTCGTGCTGCCACCTGCAGGCAGATTTCGAAAGTGTGCGCCACCATCCGGTTGGTGAAGGTGTTATTGTGGACGCGTTCGTGATATTCATCCGGCCCGGTCACGTCCAGGATCTCGTAGCGGCGCTTGTCGGGATTGTAATAGGCATACGAAAGGAAAAAACGGGCGCATTCGAAAATGACCTCCGCGCCGCCTTCGAGCCAGATGCTTTCATCCCCGGTAATGAGGGCGTACTGCCAGAGAGCATAGACGACGTCCGCACTGATGTGGACCTGCTTGTCGCGGAAATAGGTCCGCATCGGACGACCCGTGAACACGTCGGTCAGATTGAACAGAGTGCAGGCGTCGCTGCCGCCCTCCTGGCTCTCCCAGGCAAAGAATGCGCCCCGGTATCCGTATTGGCGCGCCTTGCGCCGGGCGCCTTCCAGGGTGTGACAGCGGTACATCAGGATCTTGCGGGCGATTTCGGGGAACGAGTAGTCGAAAAAAGGCAGCATGAAGATCTCGGTATCCCAGAAAATGGCGCCCTTATAGACTTGGCCGGACAGTCCGCGCGCCGGAATGGAGACCGTCTCCGAATGGGTCGGCGCAATGCAGAGCAGGTGGTACATGCTGAACCGAAGAGCCTGCTGGGCGGCTTCGTCGCCGTCGATTTGGATATCGCAATCCTCCCAGCGCTCCGACCATTTTGCGGCATGCTCTTCGAGCAGCTTCCCAAAACCGAGGCTGGCGGCTTCCCGGCAGATTTTTCGACTTTCTTCCACCGGCTGGGAGGAGCTCAACCCGACCGCATGGGCGACGAATTTGTGAACGGTGCTGCCCTGATCCGCCCAGACCGGGAGGTGGATCTCGTGCAGGATGCTTGTTGCGCTCCTGCGGGTGGACGCAGATCCGCCTTCGAACCTGGCAGTTTCGGATACCGCCACGGGAACGGCGTTCTCGTGCGTGACGGCGCTCATCGAGAGGATGCCTTCCTGCTCTTGAGTGGCGATCCCCTCCAGGTGCGGCCCGTTCAGGTCCCAGACATCCCCGTCGATGCCAGTCCGCAGGGTGAGGTCGCAGTCGCGATTTGCCGTGACGGTGTATTCCAGGCAGATCAGTGGGAGGCGCGCCAGGCTGGCAAAGCGCCGCGAGCGGACGCAGACGAGCGTTCCATCGGCGGCTTCGAAGATGGTACGCCGCTCGTGGATTCCCCGATACATGTCCACGCCCTGGGTATGCTCGAGCACCCGGCTCGTCTGAACCTGGAGTGGCTCTCCGCGATACAGGACCTGCACGAAGCAACCGTTTGGCAGGTTGACCGGCTCGCGCCACTGGTCGCCCACTTGGTCGTACAGCCCGGCCACGATCGTGGCCGTTTTCTGGAGCCTGGTGTATTCCTCCAGTGTGCCCCGATACCCGAGAAAGCCATTACCGACCAGGAATTTATTCCCGGTCCGGTCGATGGCGGCATCGTCGAGTTGGTCTTTCTCGGTGATTTTCCAACACATAGGAACTCGCTTCAGACGGCGCAAGTGGTTTCGAAGCTCCCGGTGGGGCGGGGGAGGTCGATATTGCAGCCGGTCGATTTCAGACCGGAATGTCCAAACCTTCCGGTCCGATTTCCCGGAGCTCGCCCAGGAGGCGGACCGGCACGGGTTTGCCTTCCACGATCCGGATTTTGGCATTTTTCTGCCGCACGTCCACCCGGATCACGGAGCCGTGATAGAGCACCTGGAAGCTGTATGCTTTCCAGTGTTCGGGGATGGTCGGATGGAAGGAAAGGGATTCCCCATCCGAACGCATCCCGCCAAAACCGTAGACGATGTTCATCCACGCCGCGGCGATCGAAGTGGTGTGGATGCCTTCGCCTGTGTTGCGGTTATAGTTGTCCAGGTCGATGCGCGTGGCAAAACGGAAGAATTCGAAAGCCTCCTGGGGACGCCCAAGCTCCGCGGCCAAAATGGAGTGGACCGAGGGGGAGAGCGACGACTCGTGGATGCAGCGCGGCTCGTAGTAGTCGTAATTCGCCTGCTTTTCGGCCAGCGAAAAGGATTGGTTGTACAGGAACATGAACATCAGTACATCGGGCTGCTTGATCACGTCGTTGCGGTAGATGCGGTCGTAGGACCAGTTGTAATAAAGCGGGAAGTCCTCCACCGGGATCGAATCGGGGTCGATGTGGGGCAGGTCGAAAAAACCCTCGTGTTCTTCGTAGATCCCGGTCTGGGGATCCCGGGGGATGATCATCTTTTCCGCCATTTCTTTCCACCGTCCCAGTTCGGCGGATGTACAGGCCAAGTTGTGGATCAGGTCGGCTTTCTTTTCGGGCCGGGCTTCGTCCATTTCTGCCAGGACTTCCAGCGTGTATTCGAAGGTCCTTTTTGCCATCAGGTTGGTGTAGCAGCTGTTGTTCACCATCATCTGGAACTCGTCCGGACCCATAACGGCATAATAGCCGAACTGGTTTCGGCGCGGCGACCACTGTCCGCGGCTGGCGAGGAAGCGGCAGATATGGATCAGGAGCTCGATCCCTTCTGAATACAGGAATTCGGCATCTCCGATGACTTTGGCATAGTGCCAGATGGCATATGCCACCGCAGTCGTCGGCTGGAATTGCAGGCTGGCATGCTGCCAGAGGGTGCAGCTTTCGGTCCCGTCGGTCGTGGCGACCGGGAAACAGGCCCCTTCGCAATCGAGCTGGCGGGCGCGGTCCAAAGCCTGTGGCAGGGTGCGATAGCGAAAATCGATCAGGGATTTGGCTGCCTGGGGGTTGCTGAACAGGAAGAAGGGCAGGCAGTACGTTTCCGAGTCCCAGAATGCATTGCCGTTGTAGTCGTCTCCCGTCAGCCCTTTCGCGCCGATGTTCGCGCCGTCGACGATGCCTCGGTAGGTTTGCTGCATCTGGAAGATGCAAAAACGGATCCCCTGCTGGGTGTCTGGGTCGCCGTCGATGGTGATATCGAACCGATCCCAGATATGTGCCCAATATTCGGCATTCCGCTGGAGGAACCCGGTGTAGCTGCCGGAACGATGCTCGGCGAGCAGTTTCTTCCCGGCAGCCCAGGCTTCCGCCTCCGGTTGGGCGGGGTCCCGGGAGGTCGCTAAGACGTTCAGCTTGTCGATCGTGGCGTCATTCCCCTGCAGGAGGTCTAACGAAAATCGGCAGCCTACGAATTTCTCTTCCCGGATGTTTTCCACTTCTTTGGGAGCGCCTGACTGTATTTCGAACCCGGCGAAAAGTTTGTGCCGGATGCTCTTGCTGACTCCTAAAATGGCGCGCTCGCTCTTTTGGGGACACTCCCAAAAATTTTCCTGAAAGGACCGGTGGAGGATCGAGAAATCCAATCCCTGGGTGACCCGAACGGGGCCGGAAAAGTTCAAGGCCTTGAAAACGATCCGCTGAAAGGCCAGCTCCTTTACCCGCATGCTCAGGAAACGGGAAAAGACGAGCTTTAATTTCTTTCCCGATGTCGTCGTCCAAATAAATTCCCTGTGCAGTTCCCCGGTCCTAAAATCAAGTTCCTGGCGGAAGTCGGAGATTTCGTATTTGGCGAGGTCCAGCGTTTCCCCGTCCAGCTCGATGCGGGTGTAAAGCCAGTTGACCGTATTGACCATGAAACAAATGCGGCTGGAAATCCCTTTATATGCCGAAGGTTCCCGAAGGAAACGTTCTTCGTAGATGCCGTTCAGGTAACAACCGACCAGGCTGTCACCGGAGTAGCCTTCGTCGAAATAGCCTCGAACGCCCTGGTACTCGTTTCCAAGCGAAAAGAGGGCCTCGGAGACCTTGCTTTTCTCCGGATGGAAACCGGCCTCGATGATTTTCCAGGGATCGACGAGCAAGTATTTATCTGCGACTTTCGCCATAAAAAAGCGCTCCTGACGGAAGATATAAAATTAGTTGAGCGTTCAACAAAAATAGACAAAAAAGAGACTATCCAGCCGTCTCTCTTGAAATCAAGCGGACCGGCAGGACCAAACGGCTGCCCAGGGAACTCTTTCTATTCAGGATATTGAGCAGTGTTTTCGTGGCGGTTTCGCCTTTTTCGGAGATGCTTTGGTCGACCGTGGTCAACTCGGGGTGGACCTGCCGGCCGACGTTGATGTTGTCGAACCCCACCAGGCCAAAATTTTTCCCGACGCAGATTTCTTTTTTGAGCAGGCAGTGCAGCACGCCGACCGCCAGCATGTCTTCTGTGCAGAATACGGCGTCGATCTCCTGGGCGAGGAGAACATCCCCGAGCTGCATCCCGGCTTCGAATGGGGTGCCCGTGGCGTCGAATACATGCTCCTTGTAACCGACCTCGTCCAGGGCCCGTTTATACCCTTCGTAGCGTTTTTGCATGAGCGGGCTGTAGAGCGATACGGAGCATACCCCGATTTTCTTGTAACCGCCGGCAATAAGCTTCTGGGTCGCCAGGTAGCCGCCGGTTTCATCGTCCGAATTAACATAGGAAAAGTTCGAATAGTTCGCCCGCGAATAATTGTCAAGCAAAACGACCGGGATGGCTTTTGAATTGATATCCTTGAGAAAGCCCTGATCGTACTCGCCGATCGCAAGAATCCCGTCGACGCCGCGAGCGTCGATCCACTCGCTGACCTGGATGAGTTTTTCCTTGTGGGGTACGGAAAAGATGATCAAGTCGTAGTAGGCTTCGTTCCGTAGGACCGAATAGACGCTGTCGATGATGATGTTGTAGAACGGGCTGTTGGTCAGTGTATTCGTATCGACATAGGACGGAAGGATCAGGCCGATCAGCCGGGACTTGTTGGTGATCAGCGACTGTGCGGCCAGGTTAGGCTTGTAGCCCAGTTTTTTGGCGGCGGCAAGAACGGCATCCCTGGTTTCGTCCGAGTATTTTGCCCGGTTGTTGAATACGTTGGAAACCGTCGTCCGGGAGACCCCTGCCTCTTTGGCAACATCAATCACGGTTATGCTCATCTCTCAATCCTTTGTTGAACGTTCAACCGATTATGGGGTATAAATCTCATTTTGTCAAGCAAATCGGTTGAAAAAAGTTTCCCGGCTCTCGAAAATCCTCGAGCTGGCTTATTCATATCTCGTCCGTCCTTCATTCTAAACACCGCAGGGCATAGATGACCGCCTGTTCCAGCGTGAGGGCCTGGCCGGCATTCCAGGCTTCGTCCAGTGCAGGCGGGGCAAGCTGGTCCCTGAGTTTTTTTAGACTCTCCTTATAGCGGGGGTGATTGATTGGCATTCGAGGGATCTTCAGGAATGCCCGCAGGCGCTCGGCGGCCCCGTAGAGGCGTGCAGCGCCAAGCAGGTCATGGCGGTCGACCGACAATTCCGCGGATATCTCCAGCAGGTTGATCGAACGCCACTGCTCTTTGATGGATTGTTGCATGAGCAGGCTCTCCCGGAAAAAATACGCCGCGCTTTCGATCTCGCCTTCCTCCATCGCCAGCAGGCCGGACGTAAAGGTCCCCAATTCGATGCACCAACTGTACCCGCCGTTCTTGCTTAGGCAAAGGCTTTGATCGATCATTTCACGGGCCAGTTGAGTCTGAGAATTCTGCATGGCAATCTCGCCGAGATAGTTAAGCGCCAGGGCATAGATCGAACTGCGGGTAATCCCGGATGTCTGGCTTAGTTCCAGACTTTTTTCCAAGAGTGGGACGGCCTTTTCGGAATCACCTTGATAAAACAGCGCCTGCCCGAGATGGCTTAGCGCAAAGGCGGCGCCGGAATTTGAGCCAACCGCTTGGAACTTCTCGAGGCTATCCTGGAAGTGTGCCTGGGCAGGCGACAATTCTCCCTGGCTGAGTTCGATGCGGCCCAGGATATCCAACGACCAGGCGACCTGATTCTGGTTCTGCAGCTCTTCAAAAAGTCCGAGGCTTTTCTTGACCTGGTCGTGGGCTTGCTGAGGTTGCCCGCGCAAGCGGGACAGTTCTCCCAAACCCTGGAGCGCCAGCCCGATCCCGTCTGGATCTGCCAGGGCTTCGGAAAGCTCAAGGCTGGATTGGAAGGCCCACAGCATCGTCGTGTAGTCGCAAAGGTCGTGTGCCAGCCACCCGATCAACTGCAGGACGCGCGTACGGATCGGCAGGCGCAACTCGGCGGTCTGTTCCAAGACTGCCTGGGCAAATTGCCGTCCCTCGTGCTGGTCGCCGTAGAATTTCCAGTAATCCCAGAGTGCCAGGATAAAGCGCAGGCCAAGTTCTCCTTCGTGCTGCTCCAGCGCCCATTGAATGGCGGATTTCAGGTTGATATACTCGTTTTGCAGCAGGGCGAATCTCTGCCCGCGAGCGGCAGCGGATCCCGGAGAAGCGTATCGTTCTGCCAGGTCAAGGTAATAGATGGCATGAGCCCGACGTAGGGCGTCGATTTCATGGCGCGTTTCGAGCTGTTCGACGGCGTATTCACGGGACATCCCCAGCATTTGGAAGCGCGGTTCGCCGTTTGTTTCGATGTGCTGCAACAACAAGCTCTGGTCCACCAGGGCGGTCAACCCGCCCTGGACGTCGGGCAGGCTTCCACCCCCATTGGATGGGGGGATTGCACAAACCGATTCCGCCGCCTCGAAAGTGCAGCCGCCCGGGAAGACGGCCAGCCGGCTGAACAAGGCCTGCAGATCCGGAGAGAGCAGGGAAAAACTCCAGTCGAAGAGGTCGCGCAGGCTCTGTTGGTGCGAGGAGAGCCTCTTCGGCATGTGGCTGAGGAAAACGATCCGTTTGGTATTCGAAAGACGAACCAGCATCGCCTGCGGGGAGAAATACTTCACCTGAAGGGCGGCCAGTTCGATTGCCAGGGGGATGCCTTCCATGCGGCGGCAGAGTTCCAAAACCGTCTCGGCATTTTCGCTGGTCAGCACGAAACCCGGATTTACCTCCTGGGCGCGTTGAACGAAAAGCATGACGGCCGGGAATTGCGCCAATAAACCGGTTTCCTGGGTATTTTCTACCGGCGGGATCGTCATTGGGGGAACGACAAATTCGTGTTCACCGTATACGTGCAAGGCAGCCCGACTGGTGACCAGGATTTTCAACTGTGGCGCAGTCGCCAAAAGTTCCGTGATCAGGCTGCGGGCAGGGAGGATGTGCTCAAAGTTGTCCAAAACGAGGAGAAAGCTGCGCGGGCGCAGGTAGGCTTTTAGCTGGGAATCTCCCGACTCTTTCAGGCCCAGCGTTTGGGCGATTGCCGTCCCGACCTGGGTATGATCGCGCAATGTGGATAAATCGACGAAGCAGAGCTGGTCGCCGAATCGATCATTCAACCTTCTGGACAGCTCGATCGCCAGGCGGGTTTTGCCGATGCCGCCGGTGCCCAGCAAGGTCAGCAGGCGGACGTCCTCGCGAAGGAACAGGTGGGTCAGGGATTGCAGAATGGGTTCGGCCCCGACCAGGTTGGTCAGGGGAGTCGGTATGGTCGGGTGGACGGGGGTGTGGGTTTCGGGAGGATGATCCGGGAGGGTCGGGCGGTCCAGCTCCCAGTGATTGAGCGCCTGGACGAGAGCAGGAACCAGTTCACGCAACTGGTAGAAATAGGTTGCCCGGCTGATATTCAGGCGATCTGCATAGACGTTGGCGACGGATTCGGGATTCGAGAGCACAACGTCCAGGATCCTGCGATGACTGGGCGGAAGTGGATAGCCCTGCAAATAGGCGTAAACGGCTTTCAGCCCCCCGCGCTGCCCTATCCAGGATTGCCAGGGTTCTTCTTGGATGAGACGGATCGGAAAACGTGGGAAATGCAGAAGGGCCTTTACGTGTACATCGTCCCATGTTCTTGGAACCATCTCACGATAAGCGAGTTTAGTCATTGTGCTTGTGCAGATCCACGCTGGAATCTTACCACATTTTAGGTTGAACGTTCAACTATAATTAGACCAATATTGGACTGTGTTTGTACTCAAGCCCCAATCTTTTTCTGTATACTGAAAAAGTCCTCAAATATTTCAAGAACCAATAATTCGTGCAACCAGCTAAATTAATCCCCGCGTTCCCAAGCATGCATCCTGCCGAAAGGAGGCACTAGACTTTTTGACTTTTTTCCCTTCGACTGAAAGCCTAATCCACTGAAAATTTAGATAGGAGAAGAATCGTAAATGAAAACCAATCGTTTCGCCCTGCTTTTGAATGTTCTCGTCGTTTGCGGCGTTCTCTTCATGAGCGCTTGCGGGACGAGCACGCCTACTCCGACGACGGTCGCTCCTGCAACGGCTGCCCCCGCGACGGCTGCGCCGGCTACTGCCGCCCCCACCGTCGCGACCGCTTCCGTCCCGACCGTCCTCAATATGCCGGAACAAATCGCCGGTGGTCGCCCCGTCACCATTACCGTCGTTGGCAGACCGCCAGATTCCCAGCCTACCCTCTTGGCTGCCTGGGCTGCGCAGGCTGCACGCTTCACGAAAAAATATCCGAATGTGACCATCCAGGGCTCCGATTACACCTATACCCCGGACTCCTTTGCTGCGCTCGTCGCTGGCAAGCAGGTTCCGACCCTCTTCCAGGTCTATCTGACCGACCCGGGCAAGATGATCGACCAGGGTGTTGCTGCTGACCTGACCAGCTTCTTCCAGGCTCAGAAACTCGACACGATCTACAATCCCCAGATTCTTTCCATCGTCTCCAAGGATGGGAAAATCTACGGCATCCCGATGAACGCCTATGCCATGGGCCTCGCTTACAATATTCCCATGCTCAAGGCTGCCGGTTACGATGCCCCGCCCACGACCTGGGATCAGCTGGCCACGATGGCTCAGAAGCTGACCAATCGTGACGCCGGCGTGGCCGGTTTCTCGATGATCACCGACGGCTCCGCCGCCACCGGCTGGCATATGACGACGCTGGCCTTCACCTTCGGCCTGAAGAACACCGACATCGTTCAGCAGACGAATGGCAAGTACGTCGCCGGCTTCGACAATGCCTCGACCCTCGCCGCCCTGAGCTTCGTTAAGGATTTGCGCTGGAAGTACGACGTTCTGCCCCGCGAAAACCTCGCCTGGGACACGAACGGCCAGGCCCTCGCCACCGGCAAGGCCGCCATGGTCATGATGGCCGGCGACCAGTTCACCTGGATCCGCCAGACCTACCCGGATGCCCCCATCAATGACTTCGGCTTCGCCCCCCTGCCGGCCGGACCGGATGGGAAGAGCGTCTCGCTGGTTGGCGGTAACATCGCCATGGTCAGCGCCGCCGCCACCCCCGATCAGATCGAAGCGGCTGCTTACTACCGCCTGTGGACCCAGTTCGATGCAGGTGAAATCCAGGCGACCTATGATGCTGGCAAGGCCGATCCGACCACTGTCGTAGGCGCTCCTGAACTGCCCCTCTACACCGGTGATTATCAGACCCAGACGGCTGCCCTGCAGAAATTCTATGCCAATCTGCCGGTCGATAACTATGCTCTCTTCATGAACGGGATCGTCTCCGGCCAGGTCGGTGTCAGCCCCGAGCCTTTGATCGCCGGTCAGGAATTCTACGGTGCGATGGGATCGGTCGTCAGCACGCTGGTCGCCGATCAGAGCAAGGACCCGGCCACCGAGCTTACCGCCGCCGCCAAGACATTCCAGACAAACGTCCTGGACAAACTGAAATAGGTTTCTGAACGAACGTTGCTCGACGGAAGAGGTGACATTGGAAGATGTCACCTCTTCCAAACTTTTTCAAAAGAACGAGGAGAATCCCGGTCATGAATACCGCTGCAGTCCTTCCAGAGGCCAAGTCGAAACCGCGCAGGCATATCAACTGGCGGCAACAGGGAATTGCCTACCTTTTCCTCCTGCCTGCCCTGATCATCTTTGCCCTGGTCACCTGGTACCCGATCGTGAAGACCATCATCTATAGCTTCCAGGCGGTCAATCTTCAGGGGTTCCAAGGCTGGGTCGGATTCTCCAATTACGGACGCATGTTTGGCAACCCGATTTTCCTCACCGTCTGGTGGAATACATTCGATTATGTACTGATCAGCCTGCTGCTGGGATCGATGGTTCCTGTGATTCTGGCGCTGATGATCAACGAAATGCGCCGATTATCCTCCATTTTTCAGATGTTGGTCTATCTGCCGGCCTTGATTCCCGTTACGGTTGCGCTCATAGTCTGGCGGGCGATCTACGCCCCCGAGGGCGGCATCTTGAACAGCATTTTGAAGCTGTTTGCGATCGCACCCCAGCTCTGGCTGCAGAATCCGGCTTTGGCAAAACCCGCAATTATCGTCATTATGACCTGGATTGGAGCCGGCGGCACGACCCTTATTTACATGTCTGCCCTGAGGGAAATTCCATCCGAAATTTTCGAAGCTGCGGAGTTGGACGGCTTTTCGCCCTTGCAGCGCGTCTGGTATATTGCCCTGCCGCTCATCAGCGCCAGGATCCAGATGATGGTCGTGCTGCAGATCATTCTCGTGGCGCAGGTTTTCACCGAACCTTTTATCCTGACTTCAGGCGGTCCGGCAAACAGTACCCGTTCCCCGGTCCTGGAGATCTACGATACTGCCTTCAATCGAAGCGATTTCGGTCTGGCTTCGGCCTGGAGCGTGTCGATGCTGGTCATTCTGGCGGCTTTTTCCATTATCTATGTCTGGTCCTGGTCGAGAAGGGACGCCAATAAAGGTTAGGATCGGGATGGCTCCGTTTTTATCCCCAACCAACTTTGCGAATCTGAATCCCTCGAGGAGAATTTCATGAGCTCATACAGTCGCGGTATCATGTCGAACACGGAGTGGCGCTCCCCGGCCGGCCGGTTTATCAAGTACTTCTGCCTGGCGGTATTGGTCCTGGCAGGCATTTTCGTCATTTTCCCGTTTGTCTTCTCATTTACCGCCGGCTTGCAGTCGAGCATTGACGTGGTCAAACCAGGGATCCATTTGTTCCCGGCCAAGCCGCTTTGGAATAATTACCTGGATGCCTGGCGGCGCTTCAGCATGATCAAGATGTTCAAGAACACGTTCGTGGCTGCGGGCGGGGGCGTCTTGTTACAGATCTTGGTGTCGGCGCTGGCGGCTTACAGCCTTTCCCGGCTCAACCCGATCGGCAAGAATGTCATCCGTGCGGCGATTTTGATCACCATGGCTATCCCCGGCATCTGCTACCTGATCCCGCGCTATATTCTTATGACAAACCTCCCGCTCATCCATGTGAGCTTGGTGAACAGTTTCTGGGGGCTCTGGATCCCATATGCCTGCAATTCGTTCATGATCCTTGTGTTGACCAATACCTTCGAGCAGATTCCCAAGGAACTCTTCGAGGCGGCCCAGGTGGATGGCGCAGGCGAGGGATATATGTTTTTCAAAATCGCCATCCCGCTCTCGAGTTCGATCATCCTGATCCTCGGGTTGCTGGCCTTCATCGGGCTGTGGGGAGATTTCCTGTGGCCTTACCTGATCTTGCGCAACTCGGATCTGCAGACGGTTTCGGTGCGTTTGTATACCCTGACCAGGAGTTTCCCGATCAACCTTTATTTGGCCGGTTCATTTATTGCCATGCTGCCTCCAACCATTGCTTCACTCTTCCTGGCCCGTTATGTCAAAGGCGGCCTGACCTTTTAGGATCGGTTTCCCGGCGGAAATGCAGAAGAAACATACAGATTGCTCCTCCTCGAGATGCCTGGTCCTCCGCTTGTTGTGCCTGATTTGTTTTTTGACAATGACAGGCTGCAGCGGAGGACGAGGCGCGCCTACCCTCCTGCCGGCAGCGACGACCGTTGTGCCGACGGCGACCGGCCCGGCGACATCGACAAAGACTCTTCCCACCCCGCCTCAAATTCCCACCCGTTGCGTCGTGTCAAAGATGGACAACTTACCGAGTGATATGCCTGCCACCACCCCGATCGTCCGGATAAAAAGCGTTGCGAGTGGTTTGTACCTCTGCGAAGCGGATGGCTGGGCCATCCTTGCCGATGTGCCCGCCTCCGACAAGACTTCCCAGTGGATCGTCGAGGATTACCAGGGCAGCCAGCGTATCCGGAACCTTGCCAGCGGGAACTATCTTTCCATCGAGCATCTTTTGGGCCTCGTGGAAGTGATCCCGGTGGAAGCGGTCTGGATGAGCCCGCGCTGGACGATCGAGACCAGCCCGGACGGCAAGGCGTCGATCCTCCGGAATGTCTGGCACACCTGGCAGGTTCTCTCCGCCATGGATGGACAGGTCAAGTACGACGGCCTCTCGACGACGACAGACGGGCGGACCCAGTGGGTGGTCGAGCCTGCCGACGGTTCCGCCCTGCAATCCAGCACCGCAACGCCGGTCGCTGCTGCGCCGACGGCTGCGGAACCGGCCGGCAGCCGGGGCGCCTCCGTACCGTGGGTCGAGTACGAAGCCGAAGCAGGCCGGACCAACGGCCAGGTCCTTGCCCAGGACCGTACGTTTGGAACCATTGCGTCCGAATCATCCGGACGCAGCGCCGTCAAATTGACCCGGACCGGGGAGTACGTCCAATTCCAGACGAAGAAGGCAGCCAACTCCGTGGTCGTCCGGTTCGTCATCCCCGATTCCGCAGACGGGACCGGCTTGGACGCCAACCTCAGCTTGTATGTGAACAACGTCTTCCGCCAGAAACTTTCCTTGACTTCCCGGTATGCCTGGTCTTACGGCGGCGAACAATACACTTACAACATCCCGTCGATCGGAGGCGCACACCATTTTTACGACGAGGCGCGCGCCCTGGTGGGCGACATCCCGGCCGGCGCCACCCTTAAGCTGCAAAAAGATGCCGACGACACCGCCGATTATTACGTCATCGACCTGGTGGATTTGGAACAGGTTGCCCCTCCGAAGGCCATGCCCGAAGGATTTCTTTCGATCACGGACTTCGGCGCCACTCCCAACGATGGCACCGACGATGGCGCTGCCATCCAGTACTGCATCGACCAGGCTCGCGCCGAGCACAAGGGCGTTTGGATTCCGGCCGGCACCTTCGACAGCACCACCCGGCCTTTCGAAGTTGCCGATGTCACCATCCAGGGTGCCGGGATGTGGTATTCAGTCATCCATGGGTTCTACGCCCGCTTCAATTGCGTTGGCAACAACTGTCGTTTCTTCGATTTTGCCATCCTGGGTGAAACCGTCCTGCGGGACGACAATTCCCCTGAAAACGGCTTCAATGGCGGCGCCGGGACCGGTTCGCGCCTGGAAAACATCTGGGTGGAGCACACCAAAGTCGGCTATTGGGTTGGCGGCGGGACGGACGGACTGGTGATCATCAACAGCCGGTTTCGCGATTTGTACGCCGACGGGGTCAATTTTTGCAACGGCACCAGTAATTCGATCGTCGAGAACTCGCACTTCCGCAATACCGGCGACGATGCGCTGGCTTCCTGGTCCCCGAAAGGCACAGGCGTCAACACGAATAACGTGTTCCGTTTCAACACGATCCAGGTTCCCTGGCGCGCCAATTGCATAGCCATCTACGGTGGGAAAGACAATCGGATTGAAGATAACCTGTGCTATGACGTCGTCACCTATCCGGGCATCCTCATTGCGCAGCAATTCAATTCGAATCCTTTCTCAGGGACGACCCTTGTTCAACGCAATTCCCTGATCCGGGCGGGCGGCCCAATGTTCAACAATCAGCACGGGGCCTTGAAGATCTGGGCGGACCAGGGAGAGATCCGCGGCCTGGTCGTCCACGACTTGTTGATCGACAGCCCCACTTTTACGGGGATCGAACTGGAGGGCAGTTATCCGATCACCGCAGCCGCCATCGACCACGTGGAAATAAGGCATCCCGGCACATGGGGGATTCTCCTTCATTCGGACCTGGTTGGTTCCGCCACATTCTCCTTCGTGGTCGTTTCCGTCCCGGGGCGGGAAGGTCTTTTGAATTACTCCCCGAAGTTGGAATTCGAATTTGTCAGAGGTACTGGAAACAGCGGTTGGTAGGCATTATCAGGAGATGACAGCATGTCACATCGTCACGCGATCGGCTTAGTAACAAAATTCATTTCCGGACGATTTTTTGAACAAATCATGAGCGGGATAGAGAAAGTCGCCTGGCAAAACCAGGTGGACATTCTGGTCGTTCACGGCACACCGGAACATATTGCCCTGACCCAGATCGGTCAGCAGCGGGTGGATGGCTGGCTGGTGTTGACATATACCCAGGGATTGGACCAGCTTGCCCAGCAGGGCAAGCCGATCGTGACGATCAGCTGCCGCCTTCCCGGACAATCATTCCCGGCTGTCTTTCCCGAGAACCGCCAGGGGACGGAGTCCATCATGGAACATTTGCTGGCCCGCGGTCACCGGAGAATTGCCTTCGTGGGCGACACCTCGATCGGCGATATTCAGGAACGCTATGTCACCTACCAGGATTTCCTCAAACGGAACGATATCCCCTTCGATCCGGGCCTGGTCGTAATCACCGATAATCCGCTCCCCGATCGGGGAGCCAGCGCCGCCCATCGCCTGATGGCTTCACGCCAGACCTATACCGCCGTGGTGGCGGGCAACGATTGGACGGCCATCGGGCTGATGCGCGAGCTCCAGGAGCATGGGTATCGCATCCCGGAGGATATCGCGATCGTGGGCTTTGATGACATCCCGGAGGCGCAGATTACCAATCCGCCGCTCTCCACCGTCCGCCAGCACAGCGACATGCTGGGCGAGACGGCCACCCGCTTGTTGATCGCTCAGATCGCCGGACAGCCAACCGCATCGTCGGTGGATTACATTCCCACGACCTTCGTCGAGCGAGAATCGAGCGGCAGCAATCTGCTGACCCGCATTTCCCGGTGGGAAAAGCCCGAGATCGCCGCAGAGCCGCTCTGGCAGGCTTCGCTGGCGAAGGAACTGGTGCGGGTATTGCTACCGGCCCAACCGCTCGAGTCGGACCCCTCGCCTGCCCAGGTTTGGCCGGAGGTGGACAAGCTGGTGCAGGTTCTCCTGATGACCATCAACACCCCCGAGCCGGGCGAGATCGACAGCGGCCTCTTGCAAGCCATCTTCTCGTCCCAACCCATGTTGAATACCAGTCCGGAAGTGCTCGTGAATCTGCTGCGCGTCCTGGAGACGGCAGGATTGAAGCTGGTCGAACAACAAGCCGAGCCCGAACAGGCTAGGCTGCGTATGCAGGCGCTGCGCGACCAGTTGTTCATCGAGATCATGCGTTCCTATCGTCGGCGGCAGAACAATTCACAGCACACCTTGAGCGAGATCCTGCAAAGCCAATATAACATCAGCCAGCTGCTCCTCCAGAACCCGCCCCAGCAGGTGGATTGGATCAAGGAGACGCCGATGTATTCGGGCTGCCTGGGATTGTGGTCGCCCTCGTGGGGAGACCAACCGCCGGTAATGAGCATCGCGGGATGTTACAAGCGGGAGGGAAGCATTCAGTTGCGGGTGGGAACGAGCATCAGTGCTCCCCAGTTCCCGCCGCTGGATTTGCTGCCGTCCTCTTCCCAAAAGAAAGGGATCACAACCTGCCTGGTGCTCCCGGTTCGCACGGCCGACCATGACTGGGGTATGCTGGCTGTCTCCGGCCCGCTGATTTCCAAGGATCCGTGGCTGGAAGACAACACCATTAATACATTCGAGATCTGCTGTGGCTTTTTGGGCCTCGCCCTCGAGCGTGAGGTGCTCCAGGAAGCCCTCCGGCACGCCTCAGAAACCGAACAACAATTGACCGAACAGGTCCGGGAGTTGTCCTCCCAGCCTCCCACTCCCTGATCCAAACCCGTTCCGCTAGCTCAACTTTTCGTTCAGCCAATCGGCGGTCAGCGGACGGTAGACGGAGGGGATGTTGTTGCATACGTGGTTGCCGTCCTCGAATAATGCGAGCTGTGCATTCGCTCCGACGGCCGCGGCGATCTTTTTGGCCTGTTCCCAGGGGACGATCCGATCCATTTTCCCATGGATGATCAGGAGGGGTTGCTTGATCTTCTGGGCGACGCCGTCGAGGGAGAGTTCACCGGCTTTTTTCACTGCCTCGGCCTCGTCCCTGGATCCGGAATGGTATATGTAGGCGTCCTTCGAAAGTTGTGGCAAGTGCGGCCAGCATTCCGCCCAGCTCCAGGGGCCGCAATTGCCGACCGCGGCCTTGACGCGATCCTCAAAGGCCGCGGCGCGTTCCGAATAAAAACCTCCCAGGCTCACTCCCGCCATGCCCACCCTTTTCATATCGATGTCTTTCCTCTTTCCCAGGAAATCGAGCGCAGCCGAGACGGCGGTTTCATAATCCGGGCGGATGTGCATCAGGGCGCCGCATTCTCCCTGACCGGGTCCCTCGAGTGAGAACGTGGCCAGGCCGCGTTTCAGGAAGACTTCCTCCCAATAGAAAAACTCCTCTTTGGTCGAATCCAGTCCCGGCAGGAGCAGGACCAGGGGCGGTCGGTCAGCGCCTTGGGGGCGGCGCAGGGTGCCGTACAGGATCGCCCCCTCGAACGGGATCTCGATCCGGACGCCGCTCGGGTCGAGCAGGCGCAGACCCTGGGCGAAGGCTTCGATCGATTTCCTCCCTGCAGCTTTGTATTCGCCCGGGTGGTCCTGGAACATGAATTTGGCAAAATGATAACAAAGAGCGGCGGCGACGAAGGCTTCCCCGGCGCTGATCCGGTTGCCCTTCTCGTAGGCCGGGTGCGCCAGGGCGGTATGCATGTCGCCGGTCGCGCACCACTCGCGGCACCAGTCGTTCCAGCCTTCGATGCGCCTGGTCGTCCGGACGAAGTCGTTGTAATCCACGCCCTGGGAAGTAAAGCGCGGCGCCCAGTTGGCGATCGCCGAGGTTACCCGTTCGTCAGGCATGTTCCCACTCCTTGAATGGATCAGGCCCCCTGCGCGACGAGAGTGCCGCCCAGGTAGAGATGGCTGATTTGTGAGTTGTCCAGGATCTCCGCGCTGGTCCCTTCCAGGCGCACCTGGCCGCTTTCCATGACGATGCCGTGTGTTGCCACGCCGAGCCCGGCGCGCACGTTCTGCTCGACCAGCAGGATCGTCCGGCCGGTGCCGTGCATTACCTGGATCGTGTCGAAGACTTGCTTGAGGGTCTTCGGGTCCAGGCCCATGGAAGGTTCATCCAGCAGGATCAAGGCCGGATCAAGCATCAGCGAGCGGGCAAACTCGACCAGGCGCTGCTGGCCGCCCGACAGGTCGCCGGCCTTGTCCCGGGCGCGCTCCTTCACCACCGGGAAGAGTTCCTCGACTTCCTTCAACCGCTCCTCCACGACGGACGGATCCTTCAGCATGAAGGCGCCCAATCGGACGTTGTCCCGGACGGTCATGTCGGGGAACAAGCTGTGGTTCTGGGGCACCTGGGCGATCCCCATTGCCAGGACCTGGCGGGGACTCTTCCCGCCGATCGACTGGCCGTTGAAGGCCACTTCCCCTTTGCGCGGTTTCAGCAGGCCGCTGATCACCCGCAGGACGGTCGACTTGCCGGCTCCGTTGGGGCCGACGATACAGCTGATCGATCCGGTCTGGATGCCCAAGGTCACCCCTTTGAGGACGTCGCTGCCGTCGTAGCCGGCGACCAGGTCGTTCAATTCCAGGATCATAGGTCACGCTCCCAGGTAGGCTTCCAGGACTGCCGGATCGTTGCGCACATTCGCCGGGCTGCCGTCGGCGATCTTGCGGCCGTGGTGCAGCACCGTCACGCTCGCGCACAGGCCCATCACGAATTCCATATTATGCTCGACGATCAGGAAGGTGATCCCCTTCTTGTTCAAGGCCCGGATGCGGTCGGCGATCTGATTGATCATGGTTGGGTTGACGCCTCCGGCCGGCTCGTCCAGCAGGACCACGCTCGGGTCGGCGATCAGGGTGAAGGCAAACTCGAGCAGCTTTTTCTGTCCATACGACAGGTTGGCGGCGGGATAATCCCTCAGGGCGGCGATGCCGACGAATTCGAGCAGTTCCAGGGCGCGGCGATGTTCCGCGGATGTGCTCCAGCGCCCAAGCAGGGCTTTCAGTCCCTGCCGCTGGGCTGCCACGTGCATGTTTTCCAGGACGGTCAGGCGGGGGAAAACCCGGGTCAGCTGGAAAGTGCGGGCGATCCCGTACTCGAAAACCCGGTCTGGGCGGGCGTTGGTGATCGACCTGCCCTCGAAACGGACCTCGCCTCCGTCGACCGACTCGTAGCCGGTGATCACGTTGAAAAGGGTGGTCTTGCCGGATCCGTTCGGCCCGATCAGGCCGCTGATGCTGCCCTCTTCTACGCTGACCGAACAGGCGTCCAGGGCGCGGATGCCCCCGAAGGCTTTCGAAATACCCTCGACTTCAAGCAGACTCATGGCTCGACCCTGCCCTTCTGCGGCATTTTGATCGCCATCTTGGGATGCGCCCCCTCGGCGGACTCGACCGGCCCGGACCGGCCGCGGCCGGACCACCTTTTCAGCCATACTTTCCGCAAGGTGGGGAGGATGCCCTCCGGCAGGACCAGGATGATGACCAGGAAGAGCAGCCCATATACGATGAGGTAATAACCGTTCTGGCTGAAGCGCACCGTGAAATACTGCTGGGTGGGTTCAAGGATCAGGGCGCCCAGGATCGGACCGGCCAGGGTCCCCAGCCCGCCGAGGAAGGCCATCAGCGCCACGGCCACGTCGATCAGGGGGTCGAAGGCGAAGGCCGGGTAGATCGATTCGACGAAGTAGGCGTGCAGCGCCCCGACCATCCCGAAGAAGAAAGCCGAGAGGACGAAGGCCGACAGCTTTGCCGGTCCCGTTTTTACGCCCAGGCCCAGGGCGCGGTCCTCGTCGTCACGAATGGCGAGCAGGCCCAGCCCGTACTTCGAGTTGCGGATCCACCATGAGGCGGCGAGCGCCAGAACCAACAGGAACAGGGCGACGTAATAGAAAGGCAGGTTGAAGAATTTCCCG
This sequence comes from Anaerolineales bacterium, assembly GCA_035506155.1. Lineage (GTDB taxonomy): Bacteria > Chloroflexota > Anaerolineae > Anaerolineales > Villigracilaceae > UBA877. The sequence continues at coordinate 3,462 of DATJPX010000074.1, read as the reverse complement.
CTCCAATGGATCGGGATGGGCAATTCCATCCCTGCAGAACCGTTGGTGAGGCCGTGCAGGTTGAAGGCCATCAGTTGCATGACGAAGAAGATGGCGATCGTGATGACCACGAAGGCGTGCCGGCGGGTGCGCAGGGCGATCCAGCCGAGCGGCAGCGAAAAGGCCGCCGCGACGAGGCCCGCTACAGGCAGCAGCAGGAAGGGCAGGTACCCGCCCGGGACCTTCCAATCCTTGCACATCAGGGCCAGGGCGTATGAGCCGATGCCGAAGAAGGCGGCGTGCCCGAGGGCAATGTAGCCCGTGTAACCGGAGAAGATATTCCAGGCAGTCGCCGCCGTGGCAAACAGCAGGGTGAAGACCGCCACGGTGGTGATGGCCGGGCTGGGGAAGATTTGCGGGAAAGCGACGAGGACCGCCAGGAAGGCGAGCGGACCTGCAATTCGGAGTATTTTCATTGCCGCCTCACCAGGCGCTGCCCGAAGAGCCCTTGCGGGCGGACCACCAGGATGATGATCAGGATGATAAAGAAGACGGTGCTCGCCCAGACCGGGGACCAGAGCACGGAGGTCACATCTTCGACCACCAGCATGCCCAGGGAGGCGATCAGGGCGCCGCGCAGGCTTCCCATCCCCGCCAGGATGATGATCACCAGCAGGCGGGAGATCAGGTCGTAGTGGCTCGCCGGGTTGAAGGAGGATGTGGCCCCGTAGGCCATGCCGCCCGCCGCTGCCAGCGCCACGCCGATCCCGAAGGTGATCGCCGAGACCCTTTCCACGTCGATCCCGATCAATTCGGCGGCGACGCGGTTCTGCATGGAGGCTCGCAGGCTGTAGCCGAACTTCGTCCGGTACAGGAGCAGGTAGAGCCCTCCCAGCAGGATGACTGACAGGATAAAGCCGAAAATGTGGACGTAGGCGATGTAGAAGCTGCCGATCCGGAACGAGGCATTGATATACCAGGCCTGCAGTTTGACCATGTTGGTCGTGAACAGAAGGCCGAGCACCCCTTCGATGACCAGGGCGATGGCAAAGGTCACCAGGATCGAGAGCGTGGTCCGGTCGCGCTTGAGCGGGCGGATGAATGCCCATTCGAGCAGCAGGCCGAACAGGAACATGAGCGGCATGGTGATGAGCAGCCCCAGGAAAAGATCGATATGGAATTTTTGCTGCAAAAGATAGCTCAAATAAGCCCCCAAAATGACCAGGGCTCCCTGGCCGACATTGATGATGTCCATGACCCCGAAGATGAGCGTCAGGCCGGAAGCCATCAGGGCATAGATACTGCCCGCCATGAGACCGGTGATAATTCCGTCGAGGACCAGTTGCATGATTGCACTCCTGCGGAGCGGATTTTCATCCCCGCCCCCGCAAAGAGGCAGCCTTGGGCGGCCACCCCTTTGCGGGCTTATGAGGAGAAGGAGAAGAAGACTAAGGCCAGTTCGGCTTGGGAAATTCCGGGCTGACGGCGTTGGTCGCGCCCGCCGGGTAGACCGGGACCAGGGCGCCGTTCTGCCACTGGAACAGGTAGGCCGTCGCGGCGACGTTCTGGCCGGTGGCGTCGAATTTCACCGGACCCTGGACGCTGTCGAAGGTATCGCCCGAGTGCAGCTCCGCCAGGAGCTTGGCGTTGTCCAGGCTCTGGGTCTTTTGGATTGCCTGCTGGACGACCTGGCCGACCGAATAGGCTTCGGCCACGTCCGCGCTGATGTCGGCTGCTTTGCCGCCGTATTTGGCGATGTAGGCGTTGACCATGTCGGCGTTCCCGGGGTTGTTGCTTTCCGGATACCAGCCGTTCGGGACCATGATCCCCTCGGCGACCTTCGCGCCGCCGACGGGCGTCAGGAACTGGTCGCCTTGGTCGGGTCCGGCCGTGGCGATCAAAGCCTGCGGGTTGAAATGCTGCTGCTGGAAGCGCTGGACCATGGCGAGGATGTCGGGCAGCATGGTGCCCACCACGATGACCTGCGCCTTGGAGGCGATCAGCTTGTCGGCGATCGGGTTGAAGTCGGTCGTCTCGGCCGGATAAACCTGGTAGGAGAGGGATTTGATTCCGCCGGCGTCCAGGAGGGCCTTCACCGTGTCGACCTGCGGCTGGGTGAAGGGGTCATCCTCGGTGGCGTAGGCCACGGTTGTCGGCCGCTGGTTGGCCGGGAGGGCCAACAGGTACTGGGCGAAGCTGTTCAGGTTGTTGGCAACCGGTAGGGAAACGTCGAAGACGTTATTGAGGCCCTGGGTGAAGACCGACGGCCCGCCGCCTGCGCCTTCGACCATCGCATAGCCATAACGGTTGGCGACGACGGATGCCGGCTTGGTCAGCAGGGTGGAATACGGCCCGAAGACCAGGTCGTCGTGGTTGACGTTGATCAGCGTCTGGTAGTTGGTCTGGACCTGGTCGGGGCTCGAGGCGTCCGAGACGATGTCCAGCTGGACCTGGCGGCCGAGCAGACCGCCGTTGGCGTTCACCGTGTCCGCCCAGAGCTGGTAGCCCTGCTGGAAGGCCTGCCCGTCGGCGGAAAAGTCGCCGGAGAGCGAAAGCGAGATGCCGATCTTGATCGGCGGCAGGGCGGTCGCGGTCGGCGGCACTGCGGTGTCGGTGCTGACCGGCGCGGCCGTCGCCACTGCGGTGGGGGAGGGGGTGGCGGAGGCGCAGGCGGCCGAGAATGCCAGGACGGCTGCCAGAGCGATGTAGAACAAGGTTTTTTTATTCATCTCTTTCCTCCAATACGGATAAAGGTTTTGTATCACGGGGAGTATTCTTCCCGGGATAACCGATAAAAGGAACAGGCTAGCGGGAATTGAACGTCAGCAGCTTCAACTCGCTCATCTCCTCGATGGCGTAGCGCAGCCCTTCCCGACCCGTCCCGGATTGCTTGACGCCGCCGTACGGCATGTGATCGATGCGGAACGTGGATACATCGTTGACCATCAGTCCGCCCACCTCGATGTTGGCGAAAGCGTCCCGGATCACGCTCAAGTCGTTGGTGAACAGCCCGGCCTGCAGGCCGAAATCGGAGTCGTCCACGCTCCGGATGGCCTGCTGGACATCCGTGTAGCGGTACAGACCTACCAGCGGGGCGAAAACCTCCTGGCAACTGACCCGCATCTCGGGCTCGATCTCCGCCAGGACGGTTGGCTGCCACAGGCTGCCGGTCCGGTTGCCGCCGGTCAGGACCTGTGCGCCGCCCTGCCGGGCTTCTTCCACCCAGGCTTCGACCCGTTCTGCCGCGCCCCGGTCGATCAGCGGGCCGACGTCGGTGGTCTCCTCGAGCGGATCCCCGACCTGGAGGGCCTTGACCCGCCGGACAAGCTCCTCACGGAAGGTTTCGTAAACATCGGCATGGACGTAGACGCGCTGGACCGAAATGCAGGACTGCCCGGCGTACGAGAAACCGCCCCAGGCGACCCGCTCGGCTGCATATTTCACGTCGGCGTCCTTGTGGACGATCACGCCGGCGTTGCCGCC
>DATJPX010000073.1:0-20223 GCA_035506155.1 Anaerolineales bacterium | reverse complement strand
ACCGCCCACCACCTGCTCAACCCCGTTCGAGCCGTAAACATGGCCCATCGGGGCGAAACGGCCTGACCGCCTACCCTACGCTACGTTTCGGGAACGCTTTGCAGTCGATGCGGCCCGCGGCGGCCATGCACCAGAAAAGGTGATTTTCAGCAGCCTCGTCTCGCCCGTCCCGGCGGCGGCTGAATTATCCCGTTGGGCGGCACTCGCACAGGTCGCGCGAGATGTAACATTCCACCAGCAAGGTTCAATGACACCCAGGTTGCGTCATGAAAGGAGTCGTGGTTTCCAATGAGCCAATCAGAAGATGAACGCGGGGATCAATTCTACGCAGAGACGTATGACGAGTCCGTACCGGACTGGCCGAACGAGATCGATTTCTATCAGGAGATGGCCGCAGGTGCAAAGCAGGCAGGCAGGAGCGTATTGGAACTTGCCTGTGGTACGGGACGAGTGGCGATTCGATTGGCCGGTCATGGCGCAAGAGTCGTGGGGTTGGACTTGTCCAGGGATATGCTCGAGGTAGCCCGACGGAAGAGCGTTGGCCTCGCCAACGTACGATGGGTCGAGGGGAATATGCAGTCTTTTCAATTGGACGAGGTTTTTGGGCTGGTAATTATCACCGGGGACGCATTTCAGCACCTAAATACGCCCGACGACCAATTGGCATGTCTTGAATGCATCAAACGTCACCTCATACCACCGGGCCAATTGGTCCTGCACATAAACCATCTGGATATCATGTGGCTTGGAGAACTCCTTCGCCAGAAGGAGCATCCCTTCGAGCTGGAAGGAAAGTTTATCCGCAGCGCGACTGGACACGAAATCCAGTCCTATCGTGCCTGGTCATATGAACCATCCACTCAGACTGCCATCGTCCATGCTCGTTGGGAAGAAATGGATACCAATGGGCACGTGACAGATTCCTGGCAGACGGCGCCTGCCCGCATACACTGTGCCTTCCGTTTTGAGATGGAACATGTTCTGGCAAGAGCAGGCTTTGTGGTGGATTCCCTATATGGTGACTTTTCTCGTCACCCCTTGGCGGATAACAGCGCAGAAATGATCTGGGTGGCACATGGGGGATCAACAATTCCTTGATCTCCCATGCCCCTTGTCCAGCTAGAGGAAAGTGCCGCCCGACGCCAGCTTTTCCTCCTCTACTCTTCAGGGTGCTGGGAAAAGAGACGCTGCCGGTCGTGATCGCGTATGCCAAACGACAAAAGGAACATCACCGGGAACGGTCCGTTCTAAATCGATCAGAGCAGATAGATGAGGAAGTCAAAGATGCGGAGCAAGCCTAACTGAAAGCCCAGGGGGTTCAAGCATCGGATCAGGTCACCGTTCCTGCCAAGCAGGAGCACTTCCATCATTTTTCTGCATGGTGAAAACAGGTTACAATTCCCTTATGCCATCCGATACCCAGGTCATCTACTCCATGATGCGCGTCGGGCGCATCCATCCGCCCAACAAACAGGTCCTGCGGGACATCTCGCTGGGCTTCTACTACGGCGCCAAGATCGGCGTGCTCGGCCTGAACGGGGCCGGCAAGTCGACCCTGCTGCGGATCATGGCCGGCGTCGACAAAGATTACGTCGGCGAGATCGCCCAGTCCAAGGGCTACACGGTCGGTCTGCTCGAGCAGGAGCCCCAGCTCGACCCGGACAAGACCGTGATCGAAGTGGTGCGGGAGGCCGTCCAGCCGACCGTGGACCTGCTCAAGCGCTTCGACGAGGTCAACGCCAAGTTCGCCGAGCCGGCTGCGGATTTCGACGCCCTGATCGCCGAACAGACCAAGCTCCAGGAGCAGCTCGACAAGGTCGATGCCTGGAACCTGGACTCGCACCTTGAGTTGGCCATGGACGCCCTGCGCTGCCCGCCCGCCGAGACGCCGGTCAAGGTCCTTTCGGGCGGCGAAAGGAGACGGGTGGCCCTGACCCGCCTGCTGCTGACTGAGCCGGACATCCTCCTGCTCGACGAGCCCACCAACCACCTGGACGCCGAGTCGGTGGCCTGGCTGGAACACCACCTGCGCGAGTACAAGGGCACGGTCATCGCCGTCACCCACGACCGCTACTTCCTGGACAACGTGGCCGGCTGGATCCTCGAGCTGGACCGGGGCTACGGCATCCCCTGGAAGGGCAACTATTCGTCCTGGCTGGAGCAGAAGCAGGAAGCCCTGCGCCAGGAGGAGAAGGCCGAGTCGAAACGCCAGAAGACGTTGGAAAGGGAGCTGGAATGGATCCGCATGTCGCCCAAGGCCCGCCAGGCCAAGGGCCAGGCGCGTGTCACGGCCTACGAGAAACTGCTCTCCCAGGAAGTCGAGCAGTACCGCGGCGAGCAGGAGATCTACATCCCCTCCGGGCCGCGCCTGGGCGATGTGGTGATCGACTTCGAGAAGGTCGCCAAGGGCTTCGCCAGTCCCGACGGAAGCGGGAGCGAGCGGCTGCTGCTGGAGGATTTCTCGGCCAAGCTCCCGGCCGGCTCGATCGTCGGGGTCATCGGTCCCAATGGGGCCGGCAAGACCACCCTGCTGAAGATGATCACCGGGCAGGAGAAGCCGGACACGGGTTCCATCCGGATCGGCGAAACCGTCAGGCTGGCCTACGCCGACCAGCTCCGCCCGCTCGACGCCGAGAAGACCGTCTATGAGGAGATCAGCGGCGGGGCCGAAGAGCTGACCCTGGGGACGCGCAAGATGAACGCCCGGGCCTACTGCGCTTCCTTCAACTTCCAGGGCGCCGATCAGCAGAAGAAGGTCGGGACGCTCTCTGGCGGCGAGCGCAACCGGGTCCATCTGGCCAAGACCCTCAAGGAGGGCGCCAACGTCCTGCTGCTCGACGAGCCCACCAACGACCTGGACGTCAACACCCTGCGCGCCCTGGAGGAAGCCCTCGAGAACTTCGCCGGCTGCGCCGTGGTCGTCAGCCACGACCGCTGGTTCCTCGACCGCATCTGCACCCACATCCTGGCCTTCGAAGGCGACAGCCAGGCCCGCCTGTTCCTGGGCAACTGGTCCGACTACGAAGCCCACGTCAAGGAAACCACCGGCAGGGACCTGCAGCCGCACCGGGTCAAGTACCGCACCCTGAAGCGCTGATCGGCCAGGGAGCCATGACCCCAACCCGTCCGCCAAAGAAGCTCCTGCCGCCGTTCCTGCTCACCTGGGCCGTCCTTTTCGGCGGGGCGATCCGCCTGTATGCGGCCTGGAAAGCCGGCTTTCCGATGGTGGACGGGGGCATGTTCGTCAGCATGGCCCGCGACCTGCAGGCCAATCATTACCTGCTTCCGGTCTTCACATCCTACAATCATCTCCAGATCCCCTATGCCTACCCGCCGCTGGGTTTCTACCTGCTGGCGGGTTTCAATGACCTCTTCCATATCAGCCTGGCCTCCCTGCTGGTCTGGCTGCCGGCCAGCCTGTCCATCCTGACCATCCCGGCGGTCTACCTGCTGGCGAAGGCCCTGCTGGGATCGGACTCCCGCGCCGGCCTGGCGGCGGCGATCTACGCCCTGACGCCGATGGCCTTCGAATGGGAGCTCCAGGGCGGCGGCCTGACCCGCTCGCTGGGGGCCGTGTTCGCCCTGCTGGCCGTCTATTTTGCCATCCGCATGTTCCGTGAAAAGACCCCGGGGCTGCTGGCGGCAACCCTCCTGGCCGGGACCCTGACCGTTTACAGCCACCCGGAATGGGCGCTGCAGGCGGCCGTCGCCTGCCTGCTGGCCGGGCTGGTCTGGGGCCGGAACAAATGGGGCGCGCTCTCCGCCCTGGCGGTGGGCGGCGGGGTCCTGGCCCTGTCCGCCCCCTGGTGGGCGGTCGTCGCCGCCCGCAGCGGGTTGGGGACCTTCCTGCTGGCCGCGGGGACTCCCCAGGGCCGCCTGTTCTTCTGGCTGCCCCTGCTGAGCATGGATTTCGCCTCCGCCGCCAACGTCCTGGCGGCAGGGCTGGCGATCCTCGGCCTGTTTGCCTGCCTGAAGGAGAAGGAATACTTCCTGCCGGCCTGGCTGGCGGCCAGCTTCCTGGCCGACCCGCGCGGCGCCGGGCACGTCGTGCCGGTGCTGCTGGCCCTGCTGTCGGCCGCCGCCCTGGGCGGGATGGTTCTGCCGTGGCTGGGAACGCCGCAATCCGGCGACCGGCCGGCCGACTGGACCCGGACCCTGTCCCGGCCGCTCGTCCAGGCCTGTCTCGGCTATCTCTTCCTGGCCATGTGGATCGGCTCGTTCACCTCGGCGACCAGCCTGTCCGGCCTGAACGTCCTGCCGGCGGCGGACCGCCAGGCGCTGGAATGGGTCCGCCTGAACACGCCCCCCGGGAGCCGCTTCGTGGCGCTCGCCTGGAGGGACAGCCCGTGGGTCTCGCCGCTCCCGGAATGGTTCCCCGCCCTGAGCGGGCGCGCCAGCCTGACGACCGTCCAGGGCCGCGAGTGGCTGGCGGGAAAACAGAACCTCACCCCCTGGATCGAGGACTTCGAAGCGGTCCAGGCCTGCCTCTACCGGGACGCCGCCTGCCTGGAAGCCTGGTCTGCCGAACAGGGCCAGCCGTTCGATTACGTTTACCTGTCCATGCTGTCTTCCCTGGGCGACCCGGATTCGGTCCGGGTCAGTCCGCTTTTCCTGTCGCTGAGCCAATCCAAAGATTACCTGCTGGTCTACGATACGCCGGCGGTCGAAATATTCGAGCATTCTAAATAGTCAAAGGCAGTCCGGCGGGGAACCAGGCCCGGCTGCCAACCAATATAAAGAAATCCCCCGGCGGTCGAAGACTGCCGGGGGATCGTCTATTTTCAGGGGTCGATCTGCACGGTCGTGCCGATGTCCGCCCATTCGTAGAGCAGGCGGGCCTCCGCGTCGCCGAGGACGATGCAGCCGTAGGAGACCGGCGTGCCGAGCGAGTCGCCCCACAGGCGCTCCCCGTCCGGCAGGATCGGCAGGGCATGGAAGCCATCCTCCAGGTCCCCGGCGTAATAGATCCCCATCCAGTCCGGCATCCAGAAGTTCCAGTCCGCGCCGTAGGCGCTGGGGAGCTTGTCGAGGATGGAATATGTGCCCGTCGCCGTGCTGTTGCCCGAGCCCGTCGAGACGATGAAGTCATAGACGAGCGCGCCGCCTTGGTAGGCCTCCAGACGCTGCGCGCCGATGGAGACATGGATGAGCTTCGGTCCGTCCGCAGGGAGCTGGGAGGCGGCATATTCGCCGTCCAGCAGGCCGGCAGCGGATTGGACGGTCGCGGCTGGCTGGGGCGCGTTCGTCGAGGTGGGAGGTACGGTCGGCAGGGGCGTCGGGGAGGAGGTCGCCGTCGGGGTGAAGGTCGGCGAAGGCGGGGGTGTATCGGATGGTCGCTCCAGGTCGACCTGCACGCCGGGCGCGACGGGAGCGCCCGGGGAGGCGGCCGCCCCCCTCCCCGGCCGGGCGACCCAGGCCGCCGCCAGGCATATGGCCAGCGTCAGGGCGAGCGCCGGGAGGGACACTTTGACCGCCGCGGCCGCCCTGGCGGAGGGATGAAAGGCGATCCGGCCGGCTTTGGCAAGCGGCTCGAAACGGGCGGGCGTCTTTTGCTGCGGGACAGGGTTCCGCCCGACCGGCTGCGTCGCCTCGGCGGGCCGGCGAATGGACGATTCCAGGCCACGCCGGGCGGCTGCGCTCTGCGGGTTGACCTTCAGGGCCTGTTCGAAATAGGCGAGCCTGGCCCGCGGCCCGGCCACGGCCGCCAGGATCAGCCAGGGGGCCTCCAGCTCCGGCTGCCGCGCCGCGGCGCGCTGCGCCCAGCGCCGGGCGGACAGTTTGTCGCCGCGCTGCAGGGCTTCAACAGCCAGATCCAGCTCCCGGCCTGCCGGGATCGCTTTGCCAGTCATCGATCGCCTGAGCCTTCGCAACGAATATAACTTCAGGGCAGTTTTTTAGCTACCGCAAAAACATCCACTTCGAAGGATACTATTTATCCATTTCCAGAATATGTGGATTCCATGTGGGGATTAAGCAAAAACAGTCCACCCCCGCCGAGAGGCGGCTTTTGGAACGCCCTGCGGAGCGAACAGGTCCAGGGGGCGAATCAAAGGAGCGACCGTTTCGGTCGCTCCCGGGGGTCAATCGTTCAATACGGCCGTTTCGACCGACAGGATCGGCGGGAGGTAATCCGCCAACAGGCTCCAGTTGTCGCCGGCGTCCCGGCTGTAGAAGAGCTGGCCGGTGTTGGTGCCGGCGTAGATCCCGGCTTCGTCGAGGCTGTCAGTCGCCATGGCGTCCCGCAAGACGACCAGGCGGGCCTGCTCCGGCAGGCCGGTCGTCAGCTTTTGCCAGCTCTCGCCGGCATCCCGGCTGCGCCAGACGGCGAACTCGCCGCCCACGCTCATGTGATACTCGTCGCTCTCTTCGGGAACCACGTAAATGGTCTTCGGCTCGTGCGGGTGGACGACCATCGGGAAGCCGAAGCGGGTCGGCAGCTTGCCGTCGCCGATGTCGATCCAGTCCGCCCCGGCGTTGTCGCTCCGGTAGATCCCGCAGTGGTTCTGCTGGTAAAGCACCTCGGGATGGCCCGGGTGGAAGGCCATCTTGTGGACGCACTGGCCGAACTCGGGGAACTGGATGCCGCCGAAGTCCACCCGGGTGTTCTTGTTGTACGGCGCCCAGGTCTGACCGCCGTCGTCGCTGCGATAGCAGCCTCCTGCCGACACTGCGATGAAGATGCGCTGCGGGTTGGTCGGGTCGAGCAGGATCGTGTGCAGGGTCAGCCCCCCTGCCCCGGGGTTCCACTGGCCGCGCTGGGGATGGTCGTAAAGGGATTCGTTCAGGGTCCAGGTCTCGCCGCGGTCGCGCGAGACGAACAGGCTGGCCGGCTGGGCGCCCGCGTAGAGCACGCCCGGCTCGGAGGAGCGGCCCGGGACGATCTTCCAGACCTTGATCAGCTTCTCGGGGATCCCGGCGGTCAGGGGCTTGCCGCCGTTCTCGAAGTCCAGCTCTTCCGGGCTGGAGGCCGGCCGCCCCGACTTGGACGGCCGGGTCAGGGTTGGGTTCTGACTCGCCTGCGTCCAGGTCCCGCCTTCGTCGTCCGAGTAATGGGTGGTCGGGCCGTAGACGAAATGGTTGACCGCCGCGTGCAGGCGGCCGTCGCGCGGGTCGCGCTGCATGTGCATCATCCGCCAGCTCTTGAACTGGATGTCGCTGGATTTCCATTTCTTGCGGCCCGGATCGCTGCGAAAAATGAAACCGCCCTTGCTCGTGCCGACCATTACCATGACCTTCTTACCCATAATTCACCTCACTCTTCCTTTGACTATCGAATAGATGTTCTAAAGTATACCATATTTATCCAATTACCTGTGTAGGGCAAGATAATATCTTGCCCTACACTATGCACTTTGCACAAAATTCCTCCCCAAACCTCGACAGAACTCCCAATAGACAAAGCCCTTTCTCCTCGGTAATATTGGACAAAGTATATACAATTTGTTTCCATAATGATCTCCCCGTCGCTACGCTTTCGAACGGTTCGTCGATGGGCAGTCCGGCATCACGCCGCCCGTGCGCCATGTCAACGGCACGAAGCCGGCGACGCAGCCGGGCAGTTTTGTTTTCAGGCGGAGGCCAAAAAATGAAAAAGGACAAATCCTCTCACCAGTTTTCCCAGGGCTGGCGGCCCACCGGCCTGCCGAAGCCCTGGCTCGATGAACACGACGCCTGCGCGATCGTGGCGGCGGTCCGCAAGACGGGGGAACCCACCCACGGCAATCTCAAGCGCACGATGGACGCCCTGTCGAAGATGGGCCACCGCTCGGGCAGCGTCAACGGCGAAGGCGACGGGGTGGGCGTCCTGACCGACATCCCGCGCAAACTGTGGGGGCAGATCCTGGCCGCGGCCGGCAAGCCCGCCTGGCTGGCGGAGGACAAGCGCTTCTTCGTCGGCCACCTGATGATCCCCCAGGAGCTCTTCCCCCGCCAGGAGGAGGTCCAAAAGGAGATCGCCAGGCTGGCCAGGAAGGCCGGTGCCAGCCTGCTGGTCAGCCGGGAAGGCCTGACCCGCGGCTCGGCTCTCGGCAAGATGGCTTACGCCCAGGCGCCCTACTTCTGGCAGATCGCCGGCCTGGTCGAGAACTGTCCGCTCGAAGAGGTGGAAGGCCGCCTGTTCGACCTGGCCCTGGCGATCGAACGGGCCAACGGCGTGCACGCCGCCTCCCTGTCCAGCCACGTGGTGGTCTACAAAGTGCGCGGGGCCATCGAAACCCTCCATCGCTACTACCCCGACCTGCACAGCCCGGATTACCTGACCGCCATCACCCTCGGCCATGCCCGCTACTCCACCAATACGACCACCGCCTTCGAGCGGGTCCAACCCTTCAGCCTGCTCGGCCACAACGGCGAGATCAACACCATCGCCCGGCTGCGCGAACAGGCCCAGGGCATCGGCGTCCAGCTGGTCGAGGACGGGAGCGACTCTCAGGACCTCGACCGGACCCTGGCGACCCTGATCCATCATTACGGCTTCAGCCTGCCGGAGGCCATGGAGGTCGTCCTCCCGCCCGTCCAGAGCGAGATCGACCGGCTCCCCTTCGGGGAGGATATGCCCGCCCCGCTGCAGTCCGTCTACCGGCATTACCGCCAGGCGTTCGGCCCCTATGCCCAGGGACCGGCGGCCCTGATCGCCCGCAGCGCCGACGAATGCGTCTTCAGCGTGGACGCCATGGGGCTGCGCCCGCTCTGGTTCGGTGAGACCGACAAGGAATATTTCTTCTCGTCCGAGAAAGGCGTCTACCCGCTCGACAGCCTGTGCAGCGAGCCGGTGCCGCTGGCGCCCGGCGAAAAGATCTGCCTGAGCCTGCGCCGAGGCGAGGGCGTGGACGTCCAGCCCTACCCCGAGGTGCAGCGGCGGGTCCGGCAGGCCTTCGAACGGCGGCTGGGAAAACTCCCGGCGAAACGGGCCCTTGCGGTGGCGGAAAGCCCGGACCCGTCCGCCCCGGCCGTGGGACAAATTGGCAATTTGTCCCACACGATCCCCGCGCCCGATCCGCAAGCCCGCCTGGAACTGGAACGCCGCCTGGCCGCCTTCGGCTGGAGCCGCGAGCATCGCGAGTGGGACCAGGCGCTGGCCGAAACCGGCCAGGATCCGATCAGCTCGCTCGGGCACGACGGTCCGCTGGCCGCCCTATCGAGCGAGCGGTTGAACCTTGCGGATTATTTCAAGGAAGCCGTGGCTGTGGTCACCAACCCGGCCGTCGACCGGGAACGGGAGGTCGAGCACTTCTCCACTCAGACCCTGCTCGGGCCGCGTCCATCCCTCCTCGGCGATGAAGCCCTCGAAAAGGAACCGCTGGCGCTGGATTGCCCGGTCCTGCTCGAAGGTCCATATCGCTTCCAGGCTTCCGGCATCGGCGTAGCCGCCTTCGAGGACGTCCTGGCCTCCTTCGATCCCAAATCCATCGCAAGCCTGCCGGCGGTGACGCAGCCCGGTGAGAGCGTCTCGGTGGCCCTGGGCCGCCTGGCAGACGAGGCCGTGAAGGCCGCCCGGGGCGGGAAGGAACTGATCGTGTTGGACGATGCGGCCGCGTTCACGGAAGGCCGCGGCTGGATCGATCCGCTCCTGGCCGTCGCCCAGGTCGACCGGGCCCTGCAGACCTGCTTCGTGGATTCTTCCGCCGGCTTCGCCAGCCTGCGCCGGCAGGTCGGGCTGGTCCTGCGCTCCGGCGCGATCCGGGACCTGCACGACCTGGTGCTGGTCCTCGGCCTGGGAGCGGACGCGGTCTCGCCTTACCTGCTGATCGAGTCCGCCATGGAAGCCAAGCTGGAGACCGGTCCGGATAAGCGCCTGGCGAACACCTTCGAGGCGCTGAAGGCCGGGCTGGAGAAGGTCATCAGCACGATGGGCACCCACGAGCTGCGCGGTTACGGGCGGCAGTTCGCCAGCCTGGGACTGAGCAGCCCGGTGGCGGGCGTGCTGGGAACGACCAATTATGCCGGCTCGACCGAACGCGGCCTGACCTGGCAGGGACTGGACGATAGCGTTGCGGCCCGGAAAGCCATCGCAGCCGGGGAAAGTCCGGCCCAGCTCGCCCGCGAGGCCCACTTCTATCCCAAGGTCTGGAAGGCCGCCGGGGCGGTGGCGCGCGGCGAGGGCGACCCGCAGGCCTTCGAGCAGCAGGCCGAGGCGCTGGCCTGCGAGCTGCCGGTGACCCTGCGGCACATCCTGGACTTCAAGTTCCCCGAAGCCAGCCCAATCCGGCCGGAAGAGGTCGACCTGGGCCTGACCGGTCACGACCTGCCCTTCGTCATTTCATCCATGTCGTTCGGCTCGCAGGGCGAGACCGCCTACCGGGCCTATGCCGAGGCTGCCTTCCGCCTCAACATGCTCTCCCTGACCGGCGAAGGCGGTGAGATCGACGACATGCTGGGCAAGTATCCACACAACCGGGGCGTCCAGATCGCCTCCGGTCGCTTCGGGATCAACATCGACGTGCTCAACTCGGTCAACCTGCTCGAGATCAAGATCGGCCAGGGCGCCAAACCCGGCGAGGGCGGGCACCTGCCCGGGCGCAAGGTCACCAGGAAGATCGCAGCCACCCGTCATGCCACCCCGGGGATCGACCTGATCTCCCCCTCCAACAACCACGACATCTATTCCATCGAGGACCTGTCCCAGTTCATCGAGGAGTTGAAGACCGCCAATCCCAAGGCCCGCGTGGCCGTCAAGGTGCCGGTCGTGCCAGGCATCGGCATCATCGCCGTCGGGATCGCCAAGGCCGGGGCAGACATCATCACCTTGAGCGGCTACGACGGCGGGACCGGGGCGGCCCGGGCCCATTCGATCAAGCACGTCGGCCTGCCGGCCGAACTGGGCGTCATCGAGGCCCACCGGGCCCTCACCCAGGGCGGGCTGCGCGGCAAAGTCGAGCTGTGGTGCGACGGCGGGGTCCGCACGGCCGCAGACGTCGTCAAGCTGATGCTGCTGGGCGCCAACCGGGTCGGTTTCGGGACCCTGCCGATGGTGGCGGCCGGGTGTACGATCTGCCGGGCCTGCCAGAAAGGCACCTGTCACGTCGGCATCACCACCCAGATCCACACCGCCGAGGAAGCCCAGGCGCAGGGGCTGAAACGATTCGTCCCGTGCGACCTGGACGGCTCCGTCAGCGGCCTGGTGAATTTGTTCACTGCCCTGGCGAGGGGCGTGCAGGCCCTGACCGCCCGCCTCGGCTTCGACCGCACCCAGGACCTGGTCGGCCGGTCCGAGCTGCTGGTCCAGCGCTCGCACCAGGCCCAGCTCGACCTGGATAAATTGCTCGTCCCGGTCCAGGGGTATCTCGACGAACAGGCCCTGCCAATCGCCGAGCTGGCCGCCTTCGCCGAAGGGATCGGCCCGCTGCGGCGGCCGCGCAACGGCCTGACGACCGTCATCTCCAACCTGGTCATGGAAACCATGGTCGGGGGCGAGTCCCGGGTCAGCTTCGAGGACGACAAGGTCACCCCGGTCGACCGGGCCCTCGGCACGCACCTGACCGGCGCCCTGACCCGCTACGGCCGCCAGTGGACCTGGGCGCCCGGGCACGGTGGGACCGGCGGAAGCCTGGAGACCTGGCGCCAGCCGGCGGTTCAGCCGTCCAACGGGAATGGCAACGGACATTCCAACGGGCACAACGGGAACGGCAAATCCGCCACGCTGCGGTTCTACGCCAGTTCCATCCCCGGCAACGGCCTGGGCGCCTACAACGCCGATCCGCTCACCATCAACGTGGAAGGCGGCGCCCAGGAGGGCGTAGCCAAGTCCATGCGCGGCGGACGGGTGGTGGTCATGAAAGGCTACAACCACGACGGCCGGCGCATCGACGGGTCGGTCGGGAAGAGCTTGGCCTACGGGGCGGTCGGCGGGTTGGTCATCGTCCAGGGCAGCGCGGATTCGCGGGCCTGCATCCGTCTCTCGGGCGCGGACGTGGTCATCGGCGGCGGGATCCCCGCCCCGCTGGACGACCGGCTGGGTTGCCTGGGAGCGCGCGCCAACGTCAAGGGTTTCCTGTGCGAGTACATGACCGCCGGGCGGGTCGTCGTCCTGGGCGACCCCGGTCCCTGGATCTGCGCCGGGATGACCGGCGGGGTGCTCTACCTGAGGCCCCAACCCGAGCTCAACTTCGACCTGAAAGCCATCCAGAGGCGGATCGCCCGGGGCGCCAAGGTCGTCCTGCTGGATGTGGACGAAAGCGACGAGTCCAACCTGCGCAGCCTGCTCTCGGAATTCGCCGAGGAGCTGGCCCGCAGCCACCAGCCGGAGGAAGCCGAAAAGATCCTGGCGCTGCTGAACGCCTGGCGCAGCTCGTTCGTCAAGATCGTCCCGAGCGGCAGCCGCCAACTCGACCAGGCCGTGGCGACGGAATGAGGATTTGTACGGGCGACAGATCTGTCGCCCGTACCATTTTGTCCGAATATTTTTTGGGTTCCGTCCGTATATAAGATGGGGTAAGATTGGCCAAAACCCGCCCCGAGGAGAACCCATGCCCATCCAGTCCCTGATCGAGACCCGCAACCTGGTGAAAAAATACGGCGACAAGCTCGCCGTGAACGACGTCAGCTTCGAAGTGAACGGCGGTGAGGTTTTCGGATTCCTTGGCCCGAACGGGGCCGGGAAGACCACCACGATCAAGATGATCGTCGGACTGCTCCAACCCACCTCCGGCTCGGTCAAGGTGGCCGGGTACGACGTCCAGGTCCAGCCGCTGCAGGCCAAGGCCTCCAGCGGTTACGTGCCCGACACGCCCAACCTGTACGCCAAGCTGACCGGGCGCGAGCTGCTCCGCTTCGTCGGCGACCTGTACGACCTGGACCGGGCGCACGTGGCCAAACGGACGGATGAACTCCTGAAAATGTTCGACCTGACGGCTGCGGCCGATGACACGGTCGATTCGTACAGCCACGGCATGCAGCAGAAGGCCTCCCTGGCCGCGGCACTGATGCACGATCCCAAGGTGCTGGTGCTCGACGAGCCGACCGTCGGCCTGGACCCCAAGTCGGCCCGCCTGATCAAGGATATCCTGCGCCAGATGGCCGACCGGGGCGCGGCGGTGTGCCTGTCCACCCACATCCTGGAGATCGCCGAGCGCATGTGCGACCGGATCGGGATCATCAACAACGGCTCGCTGGTGGCCGTCGGCACCATGGATGAGCTGCGCAGCCTCGGCAAGAGCGGCGAGACCAGCCTCGAAGATATCTTCCTCAGCCTGACGGGCGGCGCCGAGGAAGCCGAGATCGCCGAGATCCTGAAATGACCGTGTCCGCCCCCCTCCCCACGCCGCGCTTCCTGCCGGTCGTCTGGAAATTGATCCGGCTGCGCCTGCTGCTCAACTGGAATACCTTCAAGCACGCCAAGGTCGGCCGGAAGATCGGTACGATCGTCATTACCCTGCTGATCCTGGCCTTCGCCGGCTTCATCTTCTTCCTGAGCTGGCTGTTGCTCGGCTTCCTGCATTCGCCCACCATCCATCAATACACCGGCTTCGATGCGGCGCCTTTCCTCCAGGCCGTACCGGTGTTGGTTTTTGCAGGCCTGTTCCTGGGCATCCTGTTCTCCAGCTTCGGCGTCCTGCTCCAGGCCCTCTACCTGTCCGGCGACATGGATTTCCTCTTGACCTCGCCGGTGCCCATCCGGGCGGTCTTCGTCACCAAGCTGCTCCAGGCGGTCCTGCCCAACTTCGGCCTGATCGCCCTGTTCGGCCTGCCGGTGCTGTTCGGGTTGGGTATTTCCGGGCATTACAACTTTCTCTACTATCCACTCATCCTGCTGACCATGGTCGCCCTTACCCTGGCCGCGGCGGGGCTTTCGGCCCTGCTGGTGATGCTGGTGGCGCGGGTCGTCCCTCCCCGGCGGGTGGCGGAAGTGCTCGGCTTCCTGACCGCCACCATCTCCATCTTGTGCGGGCAGAGCGGCAATCTATACAATTCCATGTCGCACAACGTGCACGTCTCGGGCACCCAGGTCAACAGCCTGTTTAGCCTGCTGATTCGCCTGAACACGCCCTGGAACCCCCTGGACTGGGCCGGCCGCGGCCTGGTGGACCTGGGGGAGGGCCGCTGGCTCTCCGGCCTGCTGCTCGTCGTCCTGACCCTGGGACTTTCGACCATCGCTTTTTCATTCGCCCTGGCCACCGCCGAACGGTGGTACTACACCGGCTGGGCCGGGATGCAGGTGGTCGCCCGGCGGAAGAGACCGGCCCGGGCCGAACGGGTGCAGCCCGCCCAAACTGTGGTCCTCCCCGAAAGCGCGGCCGCAGTGCGGATGCGCAGGCTGGTCCCGACCCCGGTCCAGGCGATCGTCCGGAAGGACTTCCTGGTCCTGCGGCGCGACATCCGCAACCTGTCCCAGCTGGTCACGCCGTTGATCTTCGGCGTCCTTTACACGTTCATGTTCCTACGCCCGGGCGGCGGGATGTTCCCCGACCAGCCCGACATGCCGCGGACGCTCGTCAACGTCTCGCACTTCATCACCACTTACGGGAACATCGGCATGTCGCTCTTCGTCGGCTGGATGCTGTTGAGCCGGCTGTCGAGCATGGCCTTCTCGGCCGAGGGCAAAAACTACTGGGTCTTGAAATCCTCCCCCGTGCGGACCGGACACCTGCTGACCGCCAAGTTCCTGGTGGCCTACCTGCCAACCCTGGCGCTGGGCGTGATCTTCATGGTGGCGGTCTCGATCATGCAGAAAGCCACCCCGGTCGTCTTCCTGTATGGGCTGCTGGCTTCGGCCATGTGCCTGGCCGGGATGAACGGACTCCTGCTGGCCTTCGGCGTGGCGGGCGCAAACTTCAACTGGACCGACCCGCGCCGGATGAATGCCGGGGCGCTCGGCTGCCTGGGCCAGTTCCTGACTTCATTGTTCCTGGCCTTCTCCTTCAGTCTCTTTGTCGGCCCGCTCGTGCTGGTGGCGCTCTTCCAGTGGCCGCTGGTGTATGGCTACCTGGTCGGAGGGATCTTCGGGATCGTGATCTGCGGCCTGGCCGCCTTCCTGCCGCCCTGGCTGGTGCGAAAGAGAGTGGAGCGGTTGAACGAAAATTGAGGAAATACAGAACTCCGGGACTGTACGGCCCCGGAGTTCTGTTCTTCATGCCGGCGGGAAAATTACCTCCTGATGCTCCCGGCGATGGCGAGCATATCGGCCTGGCTGATATCGTCGCCGTAATAACTCAGTTCGAACGCCACGCCGTTCGCCCGCCAGCGCAGCCGCTTTACCGGCTGGTCGGGCTCCCAAGCCCAGGTACCGTTATTGTTCCTCCCCGTCCAGACGCCCTGGACATATTCTCCCTGGGCATCCCCGACCTGGACCATCTGGATGCCACTGCCGACCACGGAGGCAGTCGTATCCGCCCAGACCGCCGCGCTATCCCCCACCCGAAATCCGCACCAGGTACATCGAGCCTGGTCGGGGACGGGCTGTTCCTGCAGGAAGAGGCCATCCGTGTTGGGGCCCTGGATGTTCTGGTCGAGCAGGTAGAACAGCGTGACTGCGCCCGGGATCAACTCATCTGGCGTGTTGATGCGTGCCCCAACGAAAGACAGGATCGCAGGCAATTTGGAAGGTGCGAGCACGGGGAAACCGGCCTGCTGTTCAGCCTGGGGGATCGTCAGGGGAAACGCCGATTGGAAGTTGAATGTGTTTGCGGTCGGGGTCGGCGGCATGGGAGTCAGGGATGCCGCCACCGATCCCGTGGTCAGGCTCGCGGCCAGGCTTACGAAGGCCTGCCGATCCACCGGGAGAACGGGACCGGCGGATTGCATTTCATAGAACACGCCGCCGTCCACCCAGTGCAGGGTCTGTTCGTCCGCCTGCGCATCCCATGTCACGGTTTGGTCCCCGTCTTTCATCATAAATGTTCCACGAACATATTCGCCGCTCAGGTCGCCGATCCGGACGCTCTCCACGACCGCGCTGGCGCCGACCTGCCAGGCGGTTTGTTTGGAGCTGCCTGTCCAGGGCTCCTCGCGGAGGTATAGAAAGCCGCCGTGATCGGCGGAATCGTAAATCAGCTCAACCGCATCCGGCCCACCGGTCGCGCCGATAAAATACAGGCCGGCGGGGATGACCCCCAGTTGTTCGACTTTGAAATTCACCTTGCTGCGGATCTGTGCAAAGGTGCAGCGCGGGGCATGAATATCGCCGCAGTCAGCGGAAAAGGCTGGCTGGGTTGGCTCCTCGGGGATGAGCGTCGGTGCAGGACGGCCCGGGGTCTGGTCCACCCAGCGCATGGTCGGTATGGTGGGCGCAGGCAGGGTATCGCCGGAGGCGCGGGTGAAAAAGCGCAGGGCTTGCTGCGCCCAAGCGCGGCCTTGCGGGGTGAAAGCCAACAGGACGACTGCGATCATCAATGTCAGGCCGGTCGTGAGGAGGACCCGCCGCCGGGCAATCGCCACCGGCGTCCATGCAGCGCGGGACATGCGACGATAGAAACGCGGCGAGGGGGATGGCCGCAAATGATCCAATCGTTCTTCGATCGGTTCTGGGGACATATTCAATCCTCCTGCTCCTGCAGCCACATCTGGCGCAGGCGCTCAAGTGTCCGGTTGATGGTCACCGAAACGGTATTTTCGGGCATTTCGAGATACTCCGCGATTCGATTGACACGCCAGCCGAGCAGGTAACGCAAGGCCAGAATTTCCCTCGGCCCGTCCGGCAATGTCGTCAGGAGGGACCATATTCTTTCCTGGTCTTCCCCCTGCACGGCAGCTTCTTCAGGTTGAGGATCCGACCCAACATGCAAGTTCGGAATATCGCCTTCGGTGACCGGACGTGCCTTGCGGCGGCGATAATCATCGATCACCAGCCGACGGGCAATTTTCAGCAACCAGCCGAGGGCGGCAGCCTCGTCCCCCTGGAAGGTATGGCGCGCCCGCCAGGCCCGGGTGAAGGATTCAGCCGTGAGGTCTTCCACATCCTCCCGGGGTCCCCCGGTCAAACCGTACAGATATCGGAAGACGGGCAGGTGGGTCCGCTCGTAGAAGACGGTGAAATTGGCCGGGCTGCCCAAAGGTTGGGGGCCTTTTTGCCGGCGTAAAAGCTTGAAAAAACGATTGGTTCGATCGCTCAAGTCTCGCTCCTGAGTGACGGGGTAACGTGCGCGCGTTTCATTATGATAAACGCATTCAAGAACAAAATCTGACGGGAATCCTGCTAATCTCTCAAAGAAATCGTATAATGGAGCCTGTCATGTTCAGAAAACTTGCCCTGCTTGCATGCGCTTTCCTCCTGGCCGGCTGCATCCTGCCGTCGCCGAATCCGCCGACACCCTCCGCCGAGCAAATTGGCACCGAGGAGGAGGCGGTCTACGCGACCCTGCTGCCCAAAATGTACCATGCCACCGGGTACGTCATCATGGAGACCACTGCCACGAACGCCGTGGGAGTGGAAGATACGGCCAAGACCGTCGACTATGTCATGCAAAACATGCACGACGTCGCCCCCGGGATCTCCGCCAGCTTCCTGTCCCGCAACGACAAGGCTTATTCGTTCCGGCCGGACCTGAAAATCGGGAACGGCTACGTCCTCCTCAGTTGGGACCAGCGCAACGAGATTTTCAACCAGAACCAGAGCGGGTGGGAAATTTTCTATCAGAACTACCCGACCGCGCCCGGGATCACGACGCTCTCGCGGGTCGGCTTCGACCCGGCCTTCGACCAGGCCCTGGTCTACATTGGCACTCAAAGCAACTGGCTGGCCGGAGCGGGCTATTACGTCCTGCTTAAAAAAGTCGACGGCCTCTGGACCATCGATCAAAAAGTCATGGTCTGGGTCTCCTGATGGGAGGCCGGTCTGTTTTCGGATACCTCACGCTATGTCCCGCCTGAAAAGCCCCTTTTTCTGGTTCATCCTGGCCCTGATTACCACCGCGGGACTGACCGCCCTCGGTCCGCAGGAAAAATTCCTCGGCGATAACATCCGCATCGTCTACCTGCACGGCGCATGGGCCATCACGGCCGAGGCTGCCCTGGGACTGTCGGCCGCGGCCGGCCTGTTCGGCATCCTGCTGCGGCGCGAGCGCCTGCACCGCTGGTCGGCCGCCCTGGGCCACACCGGACTCTTCTTCTGGCTGATCTACATCCCGCTCTCCCTGTGGGCAATGCAGGCGAACTGGAATGGCCTCTTCCTGGCCGAGCCACGCTTCCGGGTGGCGATCGTCTTCGCTGTGACGGGCGTCCTGCTCCAGGTGGGCCTGACGTTGATCGCCCGGCCGGTCTTCACGTCGCTCTTCAATGTGTTTTTTTTTGCCGCGCTGCGGATCGGCCTTGCCCAGGCCGATTACGTGATGCACCCGCCACCCTCCCCCATTTTCAACTCGGGCATCCTTTCACTGCAATTATTCTTCATCGGCATCACCTTCCTGACCATGGCCTCCGCCTATTTCATGACCCGCTGGTGGCTGTCCCGCTGAATTTCATATGGACGATCCTTCCATCCGAACCCCTCTGCGCTGGCAAATCCTCGCCTTCACGCTGATCCGGACGATCTTCAATACCCTCCACCGGATGGTGTATCCCTTCCTGGCGATCTTTGCCCGCGGCCTGGGCGTGGACCTGACCACTTTCTCGCTGGCGCTGACCGCCCGCAGCGTGGTCGGAACCGTAGGCCCGTTCGCGGCTTCGGTGGCCGATCGCCGGGGCCGACGATTCGGCATGCTTTTCGGGGCCGGGCTCTTCATGGCCGGCGCGGCGGTGGTCGTCTTCTGGCCGACCTTCGCGGGCCTGACCGTCTCGCTGGCCCTGGCGACCCTCGGGAAATACATCTTCGATCCGGGCATGCAGGCTTACCTCGGCGACCGGGTCCCCTACGAGCGGCGCGGCCGGACGATCGCCCTGACCGAATTCGGCTGGTCGCTGGCCTTCGTCGTGGGTGTGCCGCTGATGGGATTCCTGATCGCCCGGCTGGGCTGGCTGGCGCCCTTCCCGCTGCTCACTCTCCTGGGGGTCGCGATCGTCGGCGGTCTGCTCTGGATGCTGCCAAAGGACGGTCCCCCCGCCAACGGCAACCGCTCGCGGGACAACTTCCGCCTGGTGCTGACCTCCCTGCCCGCCCTGACCGGCCTGGCGATCGGGCTGTTCGCCACGGCCGCCAACGAGCAGGTCAACCTGGTGTTCGGCGTCTGGCTGGAGGATTCCTTCGGCCTGAAGATCGCCGCCCTGGGGGCCGCTTCGGCGGTGATCGGGATCTCCGAAATGAGCGCCGAAGGTTTGGTAGCGGGCTTCGTCGACCGGCTGGGCAAGCCGCGGGCCATCGCCCTTGGCCTGGCGGTCAATTCGCTGGCCGCCCTGGCGCTTCCATGGCTGGGCCGAACGGAAGCAGGCGCAATGGTCGGCCTGTTCCTCTTCTACCTGTCCTTCGAATTCACCATCGTCAGCTCGATCCCCCTGATGACCGAGCTGCTGCCGACCGCCCGGGCCACCCTGATGTCCTTCAACGTCGCCGTCCTCTCGCTGGGACGGGCGATCGGCGCATTCCTGGCGCCCCGTTTGTACGGTCTGGGTTTCCTGGCCGTCGCCCTGGCGGCGATCCTCTTCAACCTGGTAGCCCTCTTCGCCGTCAGCCGCCTCGGCAAGGAGCAAAGATGATGAGATCCAAAAGGACCTGGCTCTGGGTCGCGGTCCTCCTTGCCGCAGCGGCCTGCGCGGCGCTGGCCGTCAGGATCGTCGCTTCGATCGACTACCGCAACAACGACTTCTTCACGTTCTGGCTGGCCGGACACCTGGTCACCCAGGGCGGCAACCCCTACGATCCCGCCCAGTGGGTGGCGGGGCATCAGGCGTTCGGCGTCACCTGGATCCCCAACCAGACCTACGTCTATCCGCTGCCGCTCTCGCTGCTCTTCGCCCCGCTGGGCTGGCTGTCCCTGAAATCCGCCTTCACCGTCTGGGTGGCGCTCTCCGAGTTGATGATCCTGGTCGCGCTGGCGCTGCTGGCATTCGGGCAGCCGGGCTCTGGATCGGGGAGATACTTCCTACCGCTTCTCATTGGGTTGATCTTCTTCCGGCCGACCAGCCTGACGCTTTTCCACGGCCAGTTGAGCGGGGCCCTGCTGTTGCTCCTGGCCGGGACGATCTTCCTGTGGGAGAAAGGAAAGTGGGAATGGGGCAGCCTGCTCCTGCCGCTCCTGATGCTGAAGCCCAACATCGGCGCGCCGCTGCTCGCCCTGCTGGGCGCCTGGCTGCTGGTCCGGAAACGCTTCCGTGCCCTCCTGGCCATCGCCGCCGGCCTGCTTGCGCTGCTCGTCATCG